>JANLRE010000629.1:0-4100 GCA_031368205.1 Fimbriiglobus sp.
CCGACGGCGTTCACCCAAGTCAGCCTTGGGCCGAGCGGTGGCTTGGCTGGTGCGAGTTACCCCAACGGCACCCGCGCGATGCAATTGCCGGATTCGCTGCTCGTCTCGCGGTTCCTGGATGCGTTTGGGCGTGCGGAGCGAAGCCAAACCTGTGCCTGCGAACGGACCGGCGATTCCAGCGTTGGGCAAGCGTTGCACCTCAACAACGGCCTCACACTCAACGAGAAACTCCGCAACCCCAAGTCGCGCATGGCCGAGTGGCTGAAGACGAAAACTAGCGACGACGAAATCATCACGCAGGTGTTCCGCTACGCACTGGCCCGGTCGCCGAGTGCGGGTGAAAAATCACGGTTCGCCGCGATCCTGGCAGACGCCACGAAGGACGGTTCCAACACCCGCCAAGAAGCGATCGAAGACGTGTTCTGGGCGGTGTTAACCGGCAAAGAATTCCTGTTCAACCACTGATGTGACCACTCCCATGATGTTCCGGATTTTCTGTCTGTTGGTCACGGTGTTTGCCACCAAACTCGCGCAGGCCGCCCCGCCCGTCACGGCACTGGCCTACCGCGCAGATGGTCAGATTCTCGCGGCTGGTTCGCGGGGCGTCGTCACGTTGATTGATACGGCTACGGGTGATGTTGTCGGCACGTTGCCGGGGCAAACAACGCAGGTCACGGCACTGGCTTTTTCGCCAGCGAACTGGCTCGCCGTGGCCAGTGGCGAGGCCAGCAAATCGGGGATAATTCAGCTTTATGATCTCAGTGCGACGCCTCTTCCCAAGAAGCCCACGGCGATCATTCCTGCGCACAAAGACCTCATTTATACCATCGCGTTTAGTCCGGACGGCAAGACGCTGGCATCGGGTAGTTACGACCGGGTGATTAAGTTGTGGGCGATCCCAAGTCCCGCGAACAACTCGCCGCTCCAAACGCTCACGGACCACAGTGACGCGGTCTATTCGCTGGCGTTTCACCCGAACGGAAAACTGTTGGCCTCGGGTGCCGCCGACCGAGCGGTCAAGATCTGGGACGTGGCAACCGGCCAACGGCTTTACACCCTGAGCGATTCGACCGATTGGGTGTATGCGGTCGCGTGGAGTCCGAACGGGAGCCAACTCGCCGCCGGTGGGGTGGATCGCAGCTTGCGGGTCTGGGACGCGAACACAGAGGGTGGCAAACTGGTGTCGTCAGTGTTCGCCCATGAAAAGCCGGTGACACGAATCTTGTTCGGCCCGAAAGGGGAATCGGTATTCACAATTGGTGAGGACCGGATCATCAAATCGTGGAACGCGAAGACCTTGACGGAGTCCCTCGTGTTTCCTGCCCAGCCGGAGGCGGTCCTTTCGGCAGCCCTGCACCCCGACGGGCGACAACTTGCCATTGGGCGGTTCGATGGCGTCGTGCAACTGCTGGACGCCAAGACAGCAAAACTCACCGCATCGCCACTTCCGGTGAAACCGAAGCCGGCAACCCTCACGAGTGCTACGCCCGATTCTGTGGTGCGAGGACAGAAAACCCGAATGATGTTGCATGGAACCAACTTCAAATCTGGCAGCACGATCAAGTGTGCAACGCCGGGTGTCAGCGTTCAAGTTGTGGAAGCGACCAGCGCGAATCCTTCGCAATTCTCCGTTGACGTGACCACGACAAGCAGTGCGGTTCCGGGGCCGGTCTCGTTCACCGTTGTCAGCGATGCCGGTGAGTCGAACGCTTTGCGGTTGTGGTTGGATCGCTTCCCGATGGTCCGCGAAGTCGGGCTAACTGACTCCGCTCGGGATGGGATGATGGTGACGTTGCCGGCCACCGTTGCGGGGGTACTGGACCGCAACGGCGATGTGGACTTTTTTCGCTTCCAGGCCACCGCGGGTCAGCAAATCGGCGTGCAAATTCACACCACGCTGGATCGCACTAAATTCGATCCGGTCGTGACCATGACCGATACCAATGGCGTGGTGTTGGCAACCGGCAACGGCGGTCTGCTGGGTTACACCTGCGGTACGCCAGGGATGTATGCGATCTCAGTCCACGACCGCGAATTCCGTGGCGGAGCGGATTACGGGTATCGACTACATGTTGGCCCGATCCCGGTGATGACCGGCATCTTTCCGTTGGGCGTCACACGCGGTCAGGAAACTTCCGTGCAAGTCACGGGGGTCAATCTGGGGGCGATGGCAACGGCTCCGATCCTGGTGAAGCCTGCCGTGGATGCGGTGATCGGTAGCAAAATGTCGCTGAACATTTCGCGCACGGGTACTGACCCGATCGGCGGATCGGAAGTCACGATTGGGGAATTTCCCGCCACGCGAATGCCTGTGAATGGAACAGCAACCGTCACGAGTATCCCGGCCACTGTCGATGGCATCCTCACGCAAGCCAATCATTTCCACACGGTGCGGTTCACGGCGAAGAAAGGGCAACGGCTCATCATTGAGACCGACGCGAGCCGACTGGGATCACCCGTTGATCCGTTTCTGGTAATCCTGGATACGCAGGGCAACCCGGTTCCGCGCGCCGTGCTGCGTTGCACGGCCAAGACGTACACCACGTTCCGCGACAACGATTCGGTGGCGTCCGGGATTCGATTGGAAACGTGGAACGAACTGGCCATCGACGATTTCTTGTTCGTTGGCGGGGAGTTGATGCGGATTAAAGACCTACCAAAAGGCCCCGACGACGATTGTCAGTTCTATGCGATCGACGGCAAACGGGTTGGCTACGCCGACACGACCCCGACGCACCACGCGAACGGCAGCACCGTCTACAAGGTCGAACAGCACCCGCCCGGCACGACGTTTCTGTCCAACGGAATGCCGCTGTTCCCGCTCGTGTACCAGAACGATGACGGTGGCCCAGGATACGGTAAGGATTCGCGGATCGTGTTTGATCCGCCCACGGACGGCGAATACCAAGTCCGCATCCGCGATGCCAGTGGCGCGAGTGGACCGACCCATGCGTACCGACTGACCGTGCGAACACCGAAGCCCGATTACACGATTAGCGTTTCGCCCAGCAACCCGAAGGTTTGGAAGAACGGTGCGATTCCGCTGAGCGTCACGGCCAAACGACTGGACGGGTTCGATGGCCCGATTGCGATTCACTTCGATGGCTTGCCTACACCCCTGACCGCCCCCGCCACCACCATCGAAGCGGGGCAACTGACGGCAACCGTCTCACTCGCCGCAGGTGACGCGACGATTGCAAAGGATGTGTCGAAATGGAAGGTCACAGCCCAAGCCCAGATTGATGGCAAGGACGTGACCCGTGATGCGATGGGCGGCACAATCACTATTGGGAATGATGCCGAACTCGGGACGACGACGAACATCAGCGAACTGGTAATCCGACCCGGTCACGAATCCCGGATGTTGGTCAAAATTGATCGCCGCAACGACTTCAAAGGGCGGGTTCCAATCGAAGTCCGTGGACTCCCGCACGGCGTGCGCGTGCAAAACATCGGCTTAAGCGGGATTCTGATCACACCCGATCGCACCGAACGCGAAGTCGTCATCTACGCCGAACCGTGGGTGAAGCCGGTCGAAGTCCCGTTTGTCGTCCTGTCCAAAAGCGAACGCAAAAACACAGAACACGCCGCCCCGTCCGTGCTGCTGAAAGTGCTGAAGTGATCCGGCGAACCGGCTGCCCCATCGTCTCGTGCGCCGATTCTGTGTGAAGTCGTTCAACTCGAATCAAATTGCCCATAAAACAATCCGATTTTTTCTTAGATTACTTCTTGACATCAAGAAAATCATTGTTTAGGATTTGGAAAGTTGAAACTCTCGCCATCACAGGCAGAATCGCCATCACAGGTGAAACCATGTTTCGCAAATCACTAGCGGTCCGTCTTAGCGCACTTGAGTTGGAAGCAATAGCTTCTCCGTCTTTACTTTCAATGAATTTGAATCCGATGCTGAACGACTACTCCGCATTTGGCACCTTTGGAGATACCGCTGACTCTTGGTTGTCGCGTGTCGGCATACGACCGACCGTGGTTGTGGCTGACGCAACTCTCAATCGCGAACGTTCACCACTTATATCCGGTCTGTCAGATGAGTCGTACTAGTTGATCAACTCCGTATACAACATTAGTTTTGGAGATACAAA
>JANLRE010000631.1:0-4263 GCA_031368205.1 Fimbriiglobus sp.
AGCTTGCATAGGTCACACCCGCAGGCAGTCCCGGCGGGTAGGGGTTCTTCAACTTCTTCGCGCGATTGTCGGGGCCGCCGGACTTCAGCGCAATCAACCCGCTGCCGAGGAACAGCAGCACCGAGACTCCCGTCATTGCCCACGGCGTGATCTCGTATTGCTTCACGATCATGCAGGCGACGAGGTTCAGCAGTGCCAACGGCATCATCACCTTCCACGCCAAGCTCATCAGTTGGTCGAAGCGGAAGCGGGGGATCGTCCAGCGGACTAGTAAGTACAGGAACACGAACGCGGACATCTTGCTGCCGAGGATCACGAGCTTCACGATGGCCGCGCCGATGGGGTCGGTGATGAGATTTTCCAGCCCGAACAGGCTCCAACCGCCGAGGAACACGATCGACGTCAGGAAGCTGGTCGTAATCATGTGGGCGTATTCGGCGAGGAGCATCAGGCCGAGCTTCATGCTGTTGGAGTATTCCGTGTGGTAGCCGCCCACGAGTTCTTGCTCCGCTTCCGGCAAGTCGAACGGCAGCCGGTTACATTCCGCATACACGCTAGTCAGGAACAGCAGGAAGGCTAGCGGCTGGTACGCCAAATTCCAGCCGTGGTCCACTTGCCACGCGATGATGGTTTCGAGGTTCAACGAGCCGCAGAACAGCACCACGCCGACGATGCTCATGCCGAGCGGAATTTCGTAGCTGATGATCTGGGCGGAGGACCGCAAGGCACCGAGGAGCGAGTACTTGTTGTTCGCCGACCACCCGGCCAGAATCACGCCGTACACCGCCAGCGAGCCGATGGCAAAACAGTACAGAATGCCGATGTCCAGGCCCGGCGCGATCACGAGCGAGTAGTGCGAGGCGTACTCAGCTTGCGCGGCCTCAAATTGCCCGACGTTGAGTTGCGGCGCTGGTGGGGCGACGGTGCTGCCGAGTGGGACCACTGCGATGGCCATGAGTGCGGTGCTGAAGGCGACAATTGGCGCGAGGACGAAGAAGATTTTATCGACGTGCGCCGGGATTACTTCTTCCTTCAGGAACATCTTGCCGCCGTCGGCGATCGGCTGCAACAGCCCGAGCGGGCCGACGCGGTTGGGGCCGATCCGGTCTTGCACCCACGCGGCGACCTTGCGTTCCAACAGGATCAGGTACGCGACGTAACCTTGAATCCCGGCGATGACCACCGCGACGATGAGGCCCGTGTAAATCCAATTGAACTCTGGCATTGTGTGGGGATCTCAGGGCGTTAAGCCAGTTGCAGTTCGAGCCGTTTGCCCTGTGGCGCCGGGACCACGTCGGCCAAGTGGGCCAACGTCGGCAACACCTTCGCCAATTCCTTGCGAACACCACTCGCTTGGGCCAACCCCTTGCGGCCCAACAAGTCGAAGGCCAGTTGCAACTCCGTGCGGGCTTCCTTCGGCGGGGTCACGGCACGCGGGAACGTCTGGGCCAAGTTCGCGTGGTTCACGAACGTTCCGTCTTTCTCGAAAGATGTCGTTGCCGGCAACACGTACTTCGCTGCCGCCGACAGTGCCGACGGGAATAAATCCTGGACGATGATGAGGTCCGGAAGCTTCCCGCTCATCGCGGTTTCGACCACGGCTTTGTCCGGGTAGCCGCCGATGAACACGAGCGCCGTCATCGGCTGACTCGCCACTTCGGACCAGCGGACCAACTGCCCCTGCATCCGGTTCAACACCGCTTCGACTCCGGCGCGGTTCGGGCACTTCTCCGCCCGGATCGTGAACTTGGTCGGCTGAACCGCGTTCCCCTTCACGTCCTTCGGGTAGTGGTCGTCGTCCCCGGTTAGCGGCACTGGTCCCAGCACGAGTTGCACGTCCTTCGACATCGTCTTGAAGGCGTCCGCGTACAGGTACGCTTCCTCGACCGTGAGGAACGGCGACAACGCCACGACCACGCCCGCGGCGTTCTTCTTCACGGCGTCGGCGAGGTCGGCTTTGAGTTTCGGCAACAGTTCGTTCCACGGCGTCGGCTGGAACGCACCGTTCACCTTCATCAACGCGCGGGAAATGCGTTCGCGCGAGTTCGCGTAGTTGTAACCCCACCGCCCCTCGTCGCACATGAAGTAGCCTTGCGCGGCGTGGTTCTCTCGCGGTCGCAACCGGTATACGATGTCCTTGTTCACATCGACGTGAATGCTACAGCCGGTGCTACACCCGGAGCAGACGCCATCGACATCCTTCAGATACCAGACCCGTTGCGTGTACAAGAAGTCCTTGCTGCCGAGCGCCCCGACGGGGCAAAGATCGACGACGTTGCCCGCCAGTTTGTTTTCGAGCGGGATGCCGGGGAACACGTCAATTTCGGAATGGTGCCCCCGGTTCGTGATCGTCAGTTCCGCCGTGCCGGAAATCTCCCGTGTGAACCGCACGCACCGGCTACACATGATGCACCGATCGGTGAACAGCGTGATCTTGCTGGAAATGTCCGGCTTGTTCGGCGGGGTGTTCTTTTGGTCCACCATCCGCGATTCGGACCGACCGAATTCGTAGCTGTAATCTTGCAACTTGCATTCGCCGGCCTTGTCGCACACCGGGCAATCGAGCGGGTGGTTGACCAGCAATCCTTCGAGGGTGTCCGCCTGCGATTTCTTGGCGCGATCACCCGGCTTGTAACTCGCGTCGTAGGCCAACGTCGGCGCGCTCTTGTCTCGCTTCGGGTAGTCCCCGGTGACGATGACCATGCCGTCTTTCACGGGCGTCTGGCAACCCGGCAGCACCTTCGGCTGCATCGTCACCTTGCCGTCCTTCAACTCGCCGACTTCGACCAGACACATCCGGCACGACGCCACGATCGAGAGCGCCGGGTGGTAGCAGTAGTGCGGCACGTGCGTTCCCGCCAACTCCGCCACTTGAACGCAGTTCAGCTTCTGAGCGCCAATTTCGACCGGCTTATCGTTCACGAAAACAGTCGGCATGTTTCAAACCTGCGAAGTTATTTCCCGAGCAACTTTTTCACTTGTTCGGCGTCGTACCGGCTGGCGGTCCCGGTCACAACGGCGATGCCACCCTTGGTGTCCGCGTCAATTTCGTAAGCCCAAATGCCTTCGTGTTGGGCGGTCCAACACAGGATGATCGTGCCGTCGTTGATCGCCGCGAGGATCGTTGGGGAATCGCGTTTCAACGACTCTTTCACTTCGTTCAGCCCCGGCATCTTCCCGTTCTGGGTGAAGTCGATTTCGATCAACTGCCCGAGCGTCTTCATGTCGTTGATGGTGATCGTCCGCCGGGCCGCTTGCCGGACGTTTTGCGCAGCCCCGCCGCCGGAGATGTACCCCGTATTCCCCCCACCCGATGGCGCAGGAGTCGGTACCGCCGCAGTGGTTGGCGTCGTCGCGGGTTTCTTGCAACCGCTGCTGACCATCGCAACCACACATGCCGTCATCAGGATCGAACGCATCGGGCATCCTCCGTTTAGTGGGCGCCGACTAACGCCAACGATTTCGCATATTGGCTGCGGGTGCCGTCTTTGATGGCCGCTTCAAACTCCGCACGAAACTTACGAATGGCGGTCTTGACTGGCCACCCGGCGCCGTCGGCGAGGCCACAAATCGTCGTCCCCGGCATGATGCCGATCCGGTCCGCAACGTCCACTAAAATATCCAAATCTTCCCGCCGCCCTTGCCCTCGCCGAAGCCGATCCGTGATCTTCAACATCCACCCGGTGCCTTCCCGACACGGCGTGCATTGGCCGCACGATTCGTGGCTGAAAAACTGGCAGACATTGTGCAACACATCGACCATGCTGGTCTGGTCGTCGATCACGGTGATCGCCGCCGTCCCCAGCCCGAGACACCCGACTTTGCCAGGGCCGTTGAAGTCCAACGGGATGTCGTATTCGGTGAGGTCGCTGTCCTTGAGTTTCGCGTTCACGTCGATGAAGCCCATGCTCAGGCCGCCGGGGTTCACCGACTTCGCCTTGCGGCCCTTCCACACCCCGCCGCCGTGCTTTTCGACCAAGTCCCGCACCGTGATGCCCATCGGCAGTTCGACGCACTTCGGCGTGTTGACGTGCCCGGCGATGGTGTACAGCTTCGGCCCGTAACTCCCCGCATCACGCGGGTTCTTAGGGTCAGGCGGCACGCCGAGTGACTTAAACCAATCGTTGCCACGCCGCATAATTTGGGTCACGCAGGCGAGGGTTTCGACGTTGTTCACAATCGTCGGCTTGCGGAACGCCCCCTCGATCGCCGGGAACGGCGGCTTAATCCGTGGCCAAGCCCGCTTGCCTTCGAGCGATTCAA
>JANLRE010000658.1:0-3248 GCA_031368205.1 Fimbriiglobus sp.
CAGTTTGGCGTCCAGCGCTTTCGCCTCCTCCGGGGTCGGCGCGCGGCAGTCAGCCCACAGGTCCGGGCCGATTTGGACAGGCTTCTCAGTCGCGCTCGCCCAGGTCGAGAACACCGCTGGCTCGACCAAGTCGGGGGCAGACACAGGTGACGCCGGCGGTTGGCAACCGCCCAGAAGGACTAGCATCAACGGCCAACCAGATGTACGCATCCGTTCCACACTCGACTTTTTACCAGCCATTAGACACTCCGCTTCGTGACAGGCGCATCATTCGATACATCCACCTAATAGCCCTGCAATTCAGTTGCCGCTTCACGTGATTGACACTCATCTGTGGATGACAACAATAGTGCCAGGATTAGCCATCGCAGCAACACTTACTTACCCTCGACTTGTGTCTGATACTCGGCAAAGTCGGCGAGATGGTCATCGTCATCCGAGACGATCACGAGTTCCCCACGGCCTGAGCCGGGCTGACGGAATACTGGCGGGCGAGGTGCGTCGGTTGCGGTCAGTCGAGCGATTGGCTTGTCATCGCAGATAATGAGCAACTCTTCACCTGGGGACATACGGTCAATCAGTGCAGGTAGATTGGATTGGGCATCGGCTAGGGTGACAGTTGGCATCGGGGTTCCACCGTCAATGGGGTTCGACATCAATCCGGTGCTTGTAGAATACCTCCGTTGCATAATAACAGTCAACACGTTGCGTAGTCGCTTTGACACGGCTGGTGACGAAATCTGTTGGCAGGATGCCCCTAGGCTGCTTGAAAGTTGCGGTTGGTGATGGATTTTACGGATGGCAAGGTGGCGAATTTTGTTACGCCAAGGAGTCGTGTCAGTGGGATACGAACGCGCATGAGTGTGTTGATTCAGTCTGCGTTTTGGGTAACGTCTATCGCTGCGACTCCTCCGGAGTCGAAGAAAATGGGGGGGGACAATTTCCTGGGGTGCGCGAAACGCGACCCCAGGCTAATGGCTGTAATCCCTTCGGGATAAAAAGCAACCCGAGGCATCCTGAAGGGATGCCAGCGATTAGCCTGGGGTTGAGCGTAGCGACACCCCAGGTGACTCCCGCGCACTACCAAAACAGGATGAACTCAAAACCTAACAACCCCAACCTTCGACCAGCCTAGGGTGCCCCAGATGGACGCGCTTTACCCGATGAAGTTTGAGCCGATTTTTAAGAGCATGTTGTGGGGCGGGCGGCGGTTGCCGGGGTTTGTGAACCGGCCCGCGCCGCACGACGACCCGATCGGCGAGGCGTGGGTGCTGAGCGATGTGGACGGCAACGTCAGCACCGTGGCGAACGGGCACTTTCGCGGGTTGTCGTTGCGGGACTTGCTGGCCCTACACGCTCGCGCCATTTTCGGGGAAGTGATGCCGGCGGACGGGAAGTTTCCGTTGCTGTTGAAGTTCATTGACGCACGGCAAGAACTCTCCGTCCAGGTTCACCCCAACGACGAACAAGCGGTGCAAATGAAGGGCGAGGGCTTTCGCGGCAAGACCGAGGCGTGGGTGATTCTGGACGCCGATCCCGCCACCAGCAAAATCTACGCGGGGTTCCGTCCGGGCGTCACCGCCGACGAGTTCCGCGTGGCGATGGTGACCAACACGACCCCACAAACGCTCCACAGCTTCACGCCGAAGCACGGCGATTGCGTGTTCCTGCGAGCCGGGACCGTCCACGCGATTGGCGCGAACATCCTGCTGTTTGAAGTGCAGCAAACTAGCGACATCACATACCGGCTCTATGACTGGGACCGCGTCGATGCGAAGACCGGCCAGCCGCGACAACTCCACGTCGAGGACGGGTTGACCTGCTCCGACTTCGCCAAAGGGCCGTGCCATCCGGTAACGCCGAAGCGCGTCGGCGACCGGGACAACCTCGTCGATTGCGAATACTTCACGCTCGACCACACGCACAGTGACACCCCGCTGACAGTCGGCGCCGCCGGGCAGTGCCGCGTCGTGGTGTGCATCCAGGGCAGCGGCACCGTCGGCGGTGAACCGATGGCGCAAGGCGACGTGATTTTGCTGCCTGCCAGTTTGGGTGCTGTGGAAGTCGTGCCCAACGGGTCGATTCGATTGCTCGAATGCGGGATTAGGACCGAGCCATGAGAATTGACTTGAACGCCGACCTGGGTGAAGGGGCGAGCGCCGATGCCGAGTTGATGGCACTGGTCACGTCGGCGAACGTCTGTTGCGGTGCCTATGCTAGTGACCCGGTGCTGATTCGGGCGACGTTGGAGTTGGCGAAGCAACAACGTGTTACTGTTGGTGCCCATCCGGGCTATCCAGACCGCGAGCACTTTGGTCGGCGAGAGATGACGCTGACGCCCGCCGAAGTCGGGGCGCATTGCCTGTATCAAATCGGCGGGCTGGTCGCCATTTCGCGGGTGGTTCCGATTGTCGTGAAGTACCTCAAACCGCACGGGGCCTTGTACAACCAGGCGTGCCGCGACCCTGAGTTAGCGAAGACGATCGTGGCCGTTGCGCTGATGACCGGGCTGGATCTGGTCGGCTTACCGGACTCGGAATTGGAAGTGGCGGCCAAGAAGTTGAACATCCCGTTCCACCGCGAAGGCTTCGCCGACCGGCGCTACCGTGCGGACGGAAGCCTCGTCCCACGCACGGAACCGAATGCGTTCATTCACGATCCGGTCGAAGCCGTCGAGCAAGTCGATTGGCTCATCCGCGAAAAGCACGTGCGCACCATCTGTGTTCACGGCGACAACCCCGCAGCCGTGCAATTCACCCGTGCCGTCCGCGAATCGCTATTGCAACGCGGCGTGCAGTTGCAACCCTTTGCGTGATCGAAGACGACACCCCTGGTCAAATTCACTCTCTTGCACTTTGCCGCCGATTTGGTGTAATACTGGTCCTACCCACGCTCACGCTTTACAGGTTCATCATGCCTTCTCATACCCACGCCATTGGCATCAATCGCCGCGAGTTGTTGCAGGTGGGTTATTCCGGGGCGATGGGCCTGGGGTTGATGGGGCTGCCGACGATGCCGGCGCTGGCACGGCCGGCGGCGGGTAGTTCGCCATCGACGAAGTCGGCGAAGTCGATGATTCTGATCTTCCTCACCGGCGCGCCGAGCCACATCGACACGTTCGACCCGAAGCCGGATGCCCCCACGGAAATTCGCGGCGAGTTTGGCACGATTCAAACTCGCGTTCCCGGTCTGGTGGTCACGGAATTGCTGCCTCACTTGGCTGCCCGCGCGGATAAGTACGCCGTCGT
>JANLRE010000673.1:0-4756 GCA_031368205.1 Fimbriiglobus sp.
CAAGCCCGCCTCCGGCTTCAGTGTCAACGTGATGGCAGTGGATTCGCGGTTGTCGAACCGCAACCGAAGCTTCGTGATTCGCCGGTAGCCCGTGTTCGGAATCACACTGAACCCGATGACCTCTTCTTCCTGCGGCAACTGCCCGCTCCACTGCGGTCGCAACCCGGCTTGGCTCTGGTCGTGGTAGAAGATGAACTTCCACGAGTCCGCACTTGTCAGGCCGTTGGTCATCTTCGACCAGCCGTCGGCGTACTTGTCGCTCGTCACGAACGGGGCGATGTCGTCCAGATCGACGATGTGCGTGAAGGTGTCGTTCGCCGGGTATCGGTCGCCTGCCCACGGGTCGATTTTCTCCGTCGATTCCAGGGCAACATCTCGCATCGACAACCCCGCTAGCAGCGGATCACGGATCACTGGCAACGTCACTCGTTCCAGTTTGAACGGTCGAAGGACGTGGTCGAACCCGACGAGTTTGTTGAAGTCCGGCAAGCCTTCCGGTGTCACGCCCCAGAGCATCAGTTGCCCGCCGCGATCCGTGAACACCTTCACGTTGTCCGGCGCCGCAACGAGCTTGCCGAGGTGGTCGGGGGTGGCATCGACGATGACGACTTCGGCTTTCTCCAGTGTCGCAATCACGTCGTCCGATCGCGTGAACTTCAACCCGGATGCGGTTAGCAGCTTGCGTCTCGGATCGTCTTCGGCCATCACCACTGCCGTGGGGCGTGCGGCTTTCTTGTAATTCCAGGCATAGTTCAACAGGTTCGCGGTGACGCGCCGGGCGACGGGGTCGGTCGGTTTTTCCCCGACGGCCAGTTGCGACAACAGCATCAACCCGTCGCCGACCGGCAGTTCCACGAGTGCCGTGGCGGCGAGTTCGGCGTCACATTGCACTAGCGATCGGGCACCGCGACTCGGCTTGCGGTAAGCGTTGCGGTAGACCACGTGACTACCGGACATGCAGAAGAAATCGTCGGCACTGAGTCCGGCAAAAGCGGGGTGTGATAGGTTTTCCGGGAACGCGATGCGGCCCACGAACGTCGTCGGTTCCAGATCGGCGGGGACGGCTTGGTTGTGCAGCGGGTTGGTCTGATCGAAGACCAACACCTTACGCCCAGTCTTTGCGAGCGACTTCCAGTAGGCATCCTTCGCTAGCTCCGGGGTGACCGCATCAGGACCAACGACGATAAGCTTCGTCGTTGCTGTTACGTCGTCAAGTGACTTCACACTGGTGAACGGAATCAGCGAACGAAGCGAGTCGGTGATCGTGTTTGCGGGATCCCACACCGCCACGGCACCCGCTGGTATCCCGTCGAGTTTCGTTGGTAGACCCAGCACCCGGCAAGCCTTCACATCCCGGAACACTTCCTTCTTGTCGCGGAAGCACGACAGCGCCCAATCGGCTTCCACTTTCCCCCCTGCTGGAACCGTGGGCATGTCGAGCGTGATCGAGAATTCCTCCGCACTTCCTGGTACAAGCGTGAACTCTTTCTTGCCGCGAATCGCCTGGATGTCCGGGGTGTTCTTCGTTTGCAGCACCCAGTACACGGTGATCGGCGACGTTTGCCGGGTATCGTTGAACAGTTTCAAATTGCGGACGATTTTGGTTCCGGCGGCGAACGTGGTGTTCCACTCGCGGCACAGAACCGCCACGGGTTGCCACGCGGTGTAATGCTCCGCATCCGGACTTTCGGCGAACCAAAATTGAAACGCGGCAACGCCGTTCCAGCGATAACCCTCGCTTAGCATCCGGGCGAATTTCGTCACGCCGCGTGCGGCTTCCCTTCGCCCCAAAAACGCACTTTCGCCGATGATTTCCGCATACGCCGCCGGTGACGAGCCGTTCGCAAAGAAGCTTTCGCCGATGAACAGCGGCTTGTCCGGCGGGACCGGCCACGGGTCTTGCGGCTTGGGCTGTAGGTGCCGCGTCGAGACTTTGTCGAAGGTGTACGCTTCATCCGGATAGTGCCGTTTGTCCAGTTCAGGGTAGTGGCTCCCCGCGACCGCCAACGCTTGATCCATCAACGCATCCCCACCATCGACCATCACCGGGCGCGTAGGGTCGAGTTGTTGAACCAACGCCACGGCCTTCTTGATCTCCGGTTCCACGTCCTTCAGCCATCCGAAGTTCTTCGCGTTGATGGACGTGACCTCGTTTTCGAGCGACCAGATGAACACGGACGGGTGGTTGCGTTCCGCCTTTACCCATGCTGTCAGTTGGGCACGCCAGTTTTCAAACAGCGCTGCGTTCGGCTTGCCGTCGATCACCAGTGCATAACTGGCCACTTCGCCATCGAAGATTCCGGACCGCCGCACCGGGATACCGGCCCGGTCGAAGTAGGTCAGCGTGTCGTCTTGGCTGGTACCAGTCCACGGCGTTTCGCCCCAGAACCGCACCATGTTCTGGCCGTTCTTGCGCCACTCCTTCACCGCTTGGTCGGCGGATTGCAGCGGGCGGGCGTCGTTGTTTCGTAGGTCGGCGCGGAAGTGCCAGGGGATGCCGTTCAGTGTGAAGTGGCGGCCTTGAACGCCCCATTCCCGGAAGCCGAACGGCGTGAACTTTTCGTCGATCACTTTGCCGTTCACCACCAACGTGGTTTCGACAACGTAACGGTGTGGCGCGTCCGGCCACCACAGTTTTGGTGCCGGCCACGGCTCCGTCAGTGTGACGACCTCGGCCTTCTCCGGCGGCACCGTGATCGACTTCGCCGTGAACTTCCGGGCCACTGTTGACGCGATACCCCCATCAACATCCAGGTCACGGACGCTGTTGCGGACCTCCACTGTCACCGGGTTGACCGTCGGATTTTGCACGGTCACTTCGAGGGCCAGTTGCTTCTTGGAAACCGACGGTTTGGCGAACACGTCGGCGGTGTATTGCAACCCGCCGACGACCAGTGACGGCGTTTCGAGGATGCCGTTGCGCCGCACTTTGAACAGCGTCGGGAAGTCCGCGAACCGGGTGGGGCCAAGGCCGCCCTGATTGTGAAACCGCTCGTGCGGGTAGTTGAACAGGTAGCGGGCGGACTGGCCGCGCTCGGTCTTGGCAATCGCGTAATAGAGGTCTTTAATGCCGACGACGATTTCGTTGATCGCACCGGGTTTGATCGCACTGGTCGCATCACACTCGAACGCGGCGCAGGGGGTCTTGCTGAAACCGACCCGTTGGCCGTTGACGAACACCGTGGAGATGAGCGCGTTGTTCGGGAACCGCAACACGAACGACCGCCCCGCGAAGTCGATCGGGACGCGGACCTTGGTGCGGTACAAGTAGCGGTGGCTGTACGCCCACTCCGGCAGCGCCGTGTCACGATCCCCCGGCACCCGGATGCCACGCCATTTGAGTGAATCTAGGTTTGTTGGAAGTGAGATGATGGGGCCAGCACGATCGACGAGTTCGTTTTCATCGAACCGGGCGATTTGCCAAGTGCCCCCAAGGTCGAGCGTGCGCCGCGTGCCGGGCGGGGTGTTGGTGGGAACGGCGGGGAATTCAAACAGCACCTTCTGGGCTTCGTAATCGAGCGGGTAATTCCACACTTGCCCCGGACGAAAGCGGCCGTTCGGGGTGAACGGTTCTTGCATGATGCAGGCGCAATCCAGCCCGAACAGCAACCGCTCCGGCTCTGCTTTGCCGTTCACAGTTTTCGTCGGACGCGGGACGTTGAACTCTAGGTTGTGCGCACCCGCCGTGAGTTCGACGCTGCCGAGTTTCAACCACGCGACTTCGGCGAAGTCCGCGATGGCCATTAAGTCTGACGTGAGTTCCTCCGGCGTCACCGTTTTCCACTCGTTGGCCCCGACACGCCAACGGAACGGGGATCGGGCGAACTCGTAGCCAAGTCGTGCCCACACGTCGTACTTTCCGGGTGCTTTCACTGTGAACGCATAGGCGGTACTCGCCCCTTCGACAGGCACTTTTTTGGCGACATCTTGGGCGTCCACCGCCGCGAACTGCCACTTCTCGCCGGACAAGATGTTCGCACGCCCCCAACCACCGGGTTGGAAAATCGGGTCGGCTTTGGTCGGGGTTTCGCCTTCGATCCAGACGTGTTCCGGGACGTTCGCCAGCATGAGGGGTGGGGCAGGCTGAATGAGGAGCAACGGCAACAGGAACGCGGCGCGTGACATCGCAGTGAGATCAGCCGGGCCAAGGGGCGGGGGGGACGAAGCGTGTCGGCAAACTTTACCAGACTTCGCTCAGCGCAACGACCGTTATATCCGAAATAGCCGGTGAAGTTTCTCGGATTGTAGTCCCGATTTGCTCAAGGCGTGACGGCAAGCCGCGCAAGACCGACCTACGGTTTCGTGTACTTTGCGTGAATCCGAACAACTGGTTCCACCCCAACGACCACCCCAAGTGACACCATGATGACGAAACGCTGGATGCTCTTAGTTTTAGTGACCGTTGCCCTGATCGCATCGACGGGTTGCCGGCATTGCCGCAACAGCGGGACCAGCTACCGCGATAAAGAATCGTGCGCGAGCGATCGGTAACCCGAGTTGCGAGTGACTCCTGAAATGTCACTTTGTCAAAATCGCCCAAATTCTGTTAAACTGGATTGATGAGTGGTCGTCACAAAAGTTGGTAGGGAATTGTTTCTGGTTTTGTGGCCCCGGTAGGGGCCAAGGAATGTAGTGACTGTGTTAGAAGTCAAGCTGGATTTGCGACGTTCGAGTGTCGCCAGGTTGTTTTGTTTTGGACCATCGCGTTGGCGATTGTTAGGAGTTTGTGAGCCACAGCGACGAGGGCGACTTTGGC
>JANLRE010000678.1:0-4721 GCA_031368205.1 Fimbriiglobus sp.
TTGAATCGACACAGGATCCGCTTTTTGTGGGCGGAACGTTCGTGTCGGGCCTCGCAAAGCCTCGACCACGACCTACAAAATCGCCGTCCCTGACATCACGAGTATCCCGATGAAACTGCTTGCCTTCGTGCTACTTCTACACGTTCCCCTTAGCCTGATGGCGGGTGAACTGGGCACGCTTTCGGAGAAGTACGAGTCGAGCCATCGTGGGCCGGGGACGGTCTCCACGGGGGACGGCGATCCAGGTGGCGTGTCGTATGGGTCGTACCAACTGGCGTCGAAAGCGGGGCGTGCCGATGAGTTTGTGACGAAGCACTACCCCACGGAATTCGCCGGGTTGAAAGGCGGCACGCCGGAGTTCACCGCGAAGTGGAAAGAACTGGCGGCCAAAGACCCGAAGGGACTGCACGCCAACGAACACGCCTTCATCAAGGAAACGCATTACGATCCGCAAGTGGCGAAGTTGCGCAAGGACTTGGGGCTGGACGTGGCCAAGCGGAGTGCGGCGTTGCGGGACGTGGTGTGGTCCACGGCCGTTCACCACGGGCCGAATACGGATGTCATCGTCGTGGCCGTGAAACCGCTCTTGGCAAAAGAACCCATCGCCAGCATCACGGACGAAGCGATCATCCGCGCCGTGTACGCCGAACGCGGTCGCAAAACACCGGACGGTAAGCTCGCCCGCTTCAAGCGGGTCAGTGACAGTTGGATTCCCGGCTTGTCGAAACGGTTCGTCAACGAAGAACGCGACGCCCTCGAAATGCTGAAGGCCGAGACCCCTGTTCCTGTCAAACCCTCCCCTTGAACGCCGCCGGTAATACGATCCACCACTTGCCGTCGAGGCGACGTAACACGATTGCGTCTTTGTACTGGTGCCGTTTGTTACCAGAACCAGTTAACACCACATGCGCGGTCGCCTCCTCGCCATGCTCGTCACAGGACCGCACATGAACGGAGTTCGGTTCAAACCCGAGCTTTTGCCGATAGGTTTGGGCATTTTTCGTGAAGGCTTCGACCGAGCACGTCTTGCGGCTATCCGCGTGCAAGGTGTCGTAGGCGCTGACCCAATCGCGCTGGATGATGCCGGTGTAGAACGCCCTCACGACAAGCCGTGAACCCGTGTCCGGAGACTGCGGCGGTTCATCGACACGGCAACCAATCGTCAGCAAGAGAACCCCGAAACCAATCGCCCGGACCGTATCACGGATACGAGACATCGTTCACCTGCACAAACTTGTCCGGGAACATGTCCACAACGGCCGCGTCCCACGGTAGCGTGCTGACGTGGCCGTCGAGGTACAGGTAATTCGCCACCCCGGTATGACGCCGGTACGCGATCCAAGATTGAAACGTGTTCGTGCCCAGCCAGATGTCGTAATCGTCCTGTCGGGGGTTGCCATCGGCTTCGAGCGTGAACACGGCCGCGTTGCGTTCGCTGAAGCAAAGGAATTGCGAAGAGCCGACTTCGTTCACGAACCGCATCAGGTTCCACTTGCCGTACCGCCGGGATTTGTGGCTCAGCAGCGAGTTCATCAGGTAACTCACGCGATGCTCCACGCCATCAATGCTACTGGTATCCGGGTCGATAAACGGCTTGCGTTCGGACGGGTCCGACGGGCAGCGGTAGGTCGCGTCGCTCGGCAGAATCTTGCCGGCGCGGGACAGGCTTTCGTCCGCTTCCTGGGTGCCGCCGATGTACGGCATCAGCTTGTCCGCCCAATAGATTTCCGCGAACGAGTTGGCGTTGCCGCTGTTAGAAATTACGTCCGCGTCGTAGGGGTGGTGCAAGAAGAATTCGCCGCCGTGCGTGTCGTAATAGCCGTGAACCGCCAGGCCGATTTGCCGCAGGTTGTTCTGGCACTTCGCCCGTGCGGCTGCCTCCCGGACCTTCTGCACGGCGGGGAGTAACAACCCGATCAGCACCGCGATGATCGCAATCACGACCAATAGCTCGATCAACGTAAACGCCGGACGACGGCCACGAGAGTAAGGCATTGAGGTTCCTACAGTATTGCCGATGACATGATAGACATCTGGGGGTTCGGACACCACTGCCCATGCTTCAACCCACGACCACAAACACTAAGTTCACTTCGCGCCGATACAAACGATACAGGTAGGCTTACGGGCGAGGGGGCCTTCCAGATTGCAGGTGGCCACGAAAAGTTTACCGCCGTGAACCGTCACGCCGCCGTAGACCATGCCGGGTGATTTCACACTGGGGTCGGTGCCGAGGTCGAGCTTCCATTTTGGCAGGCCGTCCTTCAAATTCACAGCGTGAACACTGCCTTGCAAGTCACCGATGTAAACCATCTCCCCGGCAATGGCTGGCGGTGCGAACAGCGGGCCTTTGGCGTCATAAATCCACCGCCGGTCGCCGTCCGTCAGGTTGTAGGCGCGGACTTTGCCGTCGGTTGCCGTCGTCACCACAAGGCCGTCTGCGAGTGCCGCACAGGAGACAATGCCGCCGGGGACTTCCTTTCGCCACTTCGGCTTGCCGGTCGCCAAGTCGAACGCAGCCAAGTCGCCCTTCGCCCCTTTCAACTGCGTTAAGTAGAAGCCGACGCCGCACCCCGTGACGACGACCGTATCCCCCACGACGGACGCGCCGCCCCACGGGTTGAAGGCCAGTGGTTTCATCCAAATCGTCTCGCCGGTTGCGGCGTTCAAACAGTAAAGGGCTTTCTCGCCGACCTTCTCTTTGTCCAGAAAACTGGTGCAAACCAGTACCTTATCGCCGACCACACACACCGGGGCATCGACATGCCATTTCGCTTCGCCCTTCTTCCAGACGACCTTCGGCGCGGGCTTCAGCAGTTGATCCTCGTTCGGCGGAATGGCGAAATCGGGGTCACGCTTTTTGTTGATTTCGTACTTCGCTTGCAGTTGCTTCCACTTCGCTTCTTGCAACGCTTCGATGTCCGCAAGGGCAACGTCTTTGCCGGCGAGTGTTGCCCGCTCCAACTCCACGCAGATCACACCGGCGGACCCAGCGCCCGTGTAAACTTTACCGTTCGCAATCGTCGGCGCGCCTTCCAGGTGAACGAGTTCCCCCGGCATCGGCAGTTGCCACACCGGGCGACCTTTGTCCGCCGTGAGGCAGTGTAAAAGCCCACCCGCGTCCTGGTGCATCCCGTCGCCGAACACGACTAAATTGCCGCTGATGGCAGGCGAGGAGACCGACGCCGTTCGCAAGTACGGCGCCGATCGCAACCACGCCGGCTTGGCTTGCCCCTGACTGTTCGCAGGGAACACGGCAATCGTCGGTCGGTTGAACGCACCCAATCCGGACGTGTAAATGTTGTCCCCAATCGGCACCGGGGACGCGATGTAATGGTCCTGCGATTTCACCACCCACAGCACGTTCGGAATCGCCGGACCCGGCTGCGAATCCGTGTTCCCGGTGCGTTGCGGGTTGCCCCGAAACGTCGCCCACGGTGTTGGGCCCGCGCCGATGGATTCAGCACAGAGTGTGGCCAAAGCGCAAAGTGAAAGTGCCAGTCCCCGGAGCAACATGATGCCATCCTTGTTGGGCTTCGCCGTCAGTCAATCTTCACGTTCATCGGCACGGTTGTGACGGTCACATCTTTCTCGCGCGTCTTGCCATCGGTGCTGTTGATGGCAAGCTTGTACTGACCCGGCGGTAACACGAATCGAGGCACCAAACCGGAGTGCCCGCCGCGTCCGTCACCGCTGAAGGGTTGCGAGGACGCGACCCGCTTGCCGTCACTGGTTTTCACCGTCAGTAAGCCGCAGTTCGCCGGGATTTGCAACGTGATTGGCGTCCCCTTGCTGCCATCTGCCGGGCTGCCAAATAGAACAGCGGAATCTTGGCCTTCGTTGGCGAGAATCAGGTCGAGCCGGCCGTCGTTGTTCAAGTCCGCCCACGCTGCCGCTTGGGTGTTGAAAATGCGTTGCGTGAGGCCGACTTCAACGGATTTGTCCGTGAAGGTGCCGTCGCCGTTGTTGCGGAAATACCGATTCGGTCCGCGTAGTACGGTCACCAGTAAATCGGGCTTGCCGTCGTTATCGAAATCCCCCCACGCCGCGCCGACGACTTGCCCGGTGAGGGTGGCCAAGTCACCCGATTTCGCCGTCACATCCATGAACTTCCCGCTGCCGTCGTTCTGGTAAAGCTTGCTCGCGCCACCCGCTTGTGGGATGAACAGATCGACAAACCCGTCCCCGTTGAAGTCGCACAACGCCGGGCCGATTTTGCCGGGCTTGTAACGGATGCCCGCATCGGGTTTCAACTCGAATTTGGTGCCCGTGTTGCGGAGCATGACGCCAGTCCCGGCGCCGAACAACACGTCCGGTTTGCCGTCGTTGTCGAAGTCGGCGACGCAAAGCGAATCCCCCTTGAGGTCCGCTGTCAATCCGGTGTCACCCAACCCCCACGCAGTAGAAACATCCTCGAACCATGCAGCTCCGCCGATCGTGACTTGCCCGGCAGCGAAGTAAAAGGCGTACTGATTTTCGGCGTTGCAGACCTTAAGCAACAGGTAGTTTTTGCCCGGTTTCAGCTTGAGTGTCAGCAATGCTTGATCGGCGGCGCACGCCCGATTCACGTTCTCGGCGTGTAACTTTTCCCCGTTCAGCCACACTGTCAACGTGTCGTCACTGCCCAGCGAAATCAGTAGTTCCGTGGCCGTGGCCACTTCGATTTCTCGGGACAAGTACGTGGCACAGTTGTTGCCAAACTCCGTCAGGTCGTTCACCGT
>JANLRE010000698.1:0-3471 GCA_031368205.1 Fimbriiglobus sp.
GTGTCAGGTTAATGTTGAGACGGCTGACAAATATGAGTATGACCCCCGGTTCAGGCGGTGCCTCAAACGCTCAAAATCCTAGGCTCGCCGCATGATTCTTTACCGTATGGTCTCTTAAAGCTAGGGATACCAAAATTCAAACTACTGACACGGATAATCAGCATAATCTAACTGCCAACCAGTATTGATTTTATCATCTTTGCATTCGTTGGTTGATTGAATATATTTACAAGTCATGTAACTAAAGCAGTTAGTCAATCCTGGCTCATTAAACAAAGGGTCAGGGAAATAAATAGCAACATATGTTACAGAATTTGGAGCACTAACAGCCACACTTACATCTGGATTGATGTAGGATATGACCTTTTGTCCCTCGCACGCAGCTTTACCACTTGCAGGTGGAAGAGCACAGTACTTTTCGTAAAGAACATCAATCGGGTAGCCTTTGGAATCCACATATAACTTGTTATAGCCTTTATTGTCTGGCACAGCGCATAAATATTTTGACGACCCATTAGATATCTCATATGGACAAGGATCATCACCATGAATGCTCGGCACGAGACACATCGCGGTCAGAAACACTGCGGAGCAAACCATCATCAGTGACTTTCTCATTTGGCATCTCCTTTGGGGGTCTTCGTCAGCACCACGGGGACGTGGATCCAGGGTTCGTTGGGCGAGCTGGTAGCGACCGTCACGGCGAGTGCGCCGTTGTCGCTGGGCAGTTCTGCCGGGTTGTAGGTGACGGTCACGGTTTTCGCGGACACGTCGGCGACGGCTTTGAGGCCGCGCATGTTGCCGTAGGCATCTTTCAGGGCGGCTTCGGGTAACAGTCCGGGTTTCACGCTCAAGGTGGCGGTTCCCGGTTGGCCTTCGATGAAGGTGATTTTGCTGGGTTCGATGTTCACATCGGGTTGAACGTCGGCAACCAAACGAAACTGGGCAAAGACTTGTTGTGGACGTTCGCCCTTGGTCATCGCGATGACTGTCAGTCGATCGGAAACTGGACCGCGTTTGCCGCCGGTGCGCCAGGTCACGTTCATCGTGGCACTTTGGCCGGGTTCCAGGTGCTTCGGTTCGACTTCGGCGTCCGCACAGGAACAGCTCTTGGCGATCGTCGTGATGTCCACCGCATCGGGCAGCCGATTCATCACAGTTGCGGTGGCGGACAACAATTGGTTTTGTCGGGTAACACCCAAATCGGTGACGAACGGTTCGACCGCAAACGTGGCTGGCGGTGGTGCGGGTGCTGGTGGAATTGCCATCGGTTCAGGCTTGAAGGCAAAATAGCCAAACCCGCCCGCCAAACCGAGCGAGAATAGCACGCCCAGAAGATTTGCAACGATCCGCACCATGTCGGCTCCTTCAAGCGACCGCGTCATCTGACAGACACTCTAATGGATGGGCGATTGTGTGTCAACAGAAAAATACTCGGATTTCAGAAAATAATTCCGTGACGACTTTTGCCCAGGTTTGATGTGTATTATGACACCACCATGACACCGCTGACAACAACGATGACCATCCCGATTGAAGATCGCATTAAGGCGGAAGCGAAGGCCCACGGGTTTTCGTTGGTGGGGATTGCGCCGGCGACGGTGGCGGACGGGTTTGGGCGGTTTTGTGATTGGTTGGATCGGGGCGTTGCCAGGTGTGATCGCAGTCAGCCCGATTTTACTCGGGACCAGGACCAGGAACACGAGGACGTTCTTTTCGCAGGCGCGCCAGAGTTCCCCGATGGTCACGCGGGCGAGTTTTAGCCGGAAGTAGCGAACGGGTGGGCGTTTCATGGCAATCGGTTCATCTTGATGTCGCCGCCCACGATCGTCGTCACGGCACGGCTGGTGACTTCCCAGCCGTGGAACGGCGTGTTGCGGCTTTTGGATTTGAACTCGTCTTTGTTGATGGTCCACGTCACGGTCGGGTCGATGATCGTCACGTCGGCGGCGGCGCCGACCTTCAGGGTGCCACGCGGCGTTTCCCCGGCGTCGATGCCGAGGACGCGGGCCGGGTTGATGGTCATTTTTTCGATCAACTGCGGCCATGTGAGGTGCCCTTTTTGGACGAGGTGCGTGACACTGATCGGCAGGAACGTTTCGAGGCCGACGATGCCGTTCGGCGCTTGGTCGAGTTCGCGGGCTTTCTTCTCCGGGGCGTGCGGCGCGTGGTCGGTGGCCAGCACGGACAGCGTGCCGTCTTTCAGCCCCTCGATGATGGCATCCACGTCCGCTTGGGTCCGGAGCGGCGGGGCCATTTTGTAGTTGCTGTCGAAAGTGCGAAGGGTCTCGTCGGTCAGGGTGAAGTGGTGCGGGCAGGCTTCGCCGCTGATCCAGAACGACGGTTTGCCGTCTCGCTTCAGCTTCTCCGCCCGTGCCCGACCTTGGCGAATCAACTCCACGCCGCCCGCACTGGAGACGTGCAAGATGTGAACTTTTCCGCCCGTCAATTCTGCCAATGCGATGTCACGGTAGATCATGATTTCTTCGGCCACCGCCGGCATTCCGCGCAGCCCGAGTTGCGCGCTGACGACGCCTTCGGCCATCACCCACCCGCGTGTCAGTTCGGAGATTTCCGCGTGGACGATCACGGCCTTACCGAACATCCGCGTGTACTCCAACGCCCGCCGCATCAGTTCCGCCGATTCAACCGGCGAACCGTCGTCCGTGAACGCCACCGCCCCACCCGCCACCAACCCGCCGATCTCCGCAAGTTCGGTTTGCTGCCGCCCCTTGGTGACCGCACCGCACGGGAAGACGTTGCAGAACCCGGCCCGCTTCGCTTGCAGGATCACGAACTCCGCGGCGGCTTGCGTGTCGATCGCCGGTTCCGTGTTCGGCATACACGCCACCGACGTGACCCCGCCATTGACGGCCGCCGCCGTCCCGGTTGCAATCGTCTCGTCTTCCTCCCGCCCCGGTTCGCGCAGGTGAACGTGCATGTCAATCAAGCCGGGCGTGACGAACTTCCCGGTCGCATTCAGCACAATCTTCGGCATGATCTGCGGTTGGTGCCCGTAGCCGACGACGCGGCCTTCGGACAACCACAGGTCGGTGACTGTGTCCAACCCCTGCGACGGGTCAATCACCCGCCCGCCGCGAATCTGAATCGTGTGAATGGTGTTCATGAAGGCGATTGTAGGAATCGCGTGCCGGTGGGCAAAATGGTGGCGAAGACTTGGCCCGCGAAATGGTCATCATAAAAGCAAGAGCGGCCCAGGTGGACCGCTCATTAGTCGTGTTGGTTACTGCACTTGTTTAGCTGGCAACTGCGGGAGTGAGGCGACGGCGCATCATCCCGACGAGCAACGGAAGACCCGTAATGGCTAGGAGCAAACCAGCCGGCGCTGGCACGGGATTCGTGGGTGCCAAGCGCGCTTCCAGCCGCACATCATCCACACCAAAGTTGAGAAATGACAAATTCTCTGTCGCCGCAAACCGCAGTCGTAGCGTCTGACCACCACGACTTGCG
>JANLRE010000766.1:0-1044 GCA_031368205.1 Fimbriiglobus sp.
GATCGTGCTGACGATTCAAGAGTGCGGCGGCATCGGCAAAACCGTCGATGCCGGTGTCAAAGCGTTGGTCGAGATGATGCCGCGTGTCAACGACGTGAGGCGGGTCCAACTCCCCGCCAAGCACATCATCCTCGGCACCAACTGTGGCGGGTCGGACGGCAACAGCGGCGTGACCGCCAACCCCGCGTTGGGGGTCGCCTCCGACCTCATCGTGCAACAAGGCGGCACGAGCATTCTCGGGGAAACGCCAGAAATCTACGGCGCCGAACACGTACTCACACGGCGAGCGGTGAGCCAAGCCGTCGGCGAAAAGCTAGTCGAGCGCATTAAGTGGTGGGAGTGGTACACCAGCATCTTCGGCGCGGAGATCAACAACAACCCGTCACCCGGCAACAAGGAAGGCGGCTTGACGACGATTTACGAAAAGTCGAACGGCGCCATCGCCAAGGCCGGCAGCACCGCGATGGTCGATGTCTACCAGTACGCCGAACCCGTCACGGCCAAGGGCTTCGTGGTGATGGACACCCCCGGCTACGACCCCGTCAGCATGACCGGCATTGTGGCCGGTGGCGCGAACGTGTGCGTGTTCACAACCGGGCGTGGCAGCGTGTACGGCTGCAAGCCGACGCCTAGCATCAAGGTCGCCACCAACACGCCGATGTACGACCGCATGGTCAGCGACATGGACATCAACGCCGGCAAGATTCTCGACGGCACGCCGGTTGAAAAAGTCGGTCACGAAATCTTCGAGATGATCCTAGCCGTGGCCAGCGGCCAAAAGACCAAGAGCGAAATCCACGGCGTCGGCGAAGAAGAATTCGCCCCGTGGCAAATCGGCCCCACGCTGTAAACAGGAGTGGTTCAAAACGGGAGACGCAATGCCGCCAATTACTCTGGATAGCCTGCTGGAACAAGCTTTGACCCTCTCGGTTCGTGACCGAGAGTTGTTAGCAAACCGCTTGTACGTAAGCCTTGAACCCGCCGAAGGCACCCCCGAAGAAATCGCTGCCGCGTGGCACCAAGAAATCCACGACCGACTCGACC
>JANLRE010000836.1:0-2013 GCA_031368205.1 Fimbriiglobus sp.
GTGGCAATCGGAATCGGCTGTTCACCGGAGCAAGTCCTCGTCGCATCAACGGGAGTGATTGGCCGACCCCTCCCGATGCCGATTCTCGAAGCCGGGATTCCCAACGCGGTCAACGCCGCGAAACCGGGTGATGCCGCGTTCCAGGACGCCGCGCACGCGATTTTGACGACAGACACGGTCATCAAAATTTCGTCAGCCAAGGTTGGAGATTACAGCATCATCGGCTTCGCCAAAGGCGCCGCGATGATCGGGCCGAACATGGCGACCATGCTCGGGTTCATCATGACCGACGCCCCGATCGCAACCGATGATTTGCACCGACTGTTGAAACAAGCGACGAATTCGACCTTCAACTGCATCAGTGTCGAAGGCCACACCAGCACCAATGACACGGTTCTTTTGCTTGCCAACGGCGAAGGCCCGTCACTGCATGGCGAAGCATTGGAAGAATTTAACCAGGGGCTTCGCCATGTCTGTTCTGAACTGGCGATCCAAATAGCCAAAGATGCCGAGGGCGCGAATCACCTCATCACGATCAACGTCGAAGGCTGCCACAGCGACGACGACGCCCGCACGGTGGCCAAAGCCATTGCCGAAAGCGCGCTCGTCAAAACCGCCGTCTTCGGGGCTGACCCGAACTGGGGCCGGGTGGTGTCCGCCGCCGGATATTCCGGTGTGAAGTTCGAGGAACGTGACCTGACACTTTGGATGGGCGACATGCTCCTTTACCGCGACGGCCAGCCACTCCCGTTCGATGCGGTCACGGCTTCCGCGTATCTGAAAAACAACCGCGACGTGCATTTTCGCTTGAAGTTCACCTACGGAACCGGCCGCTGCACCTTCTACACCTGCGATTTGACCTATGAATACATCAAGCTGAACGCGGACTACACCACGTGATTTCGAGACCGATGAACCTCCTGCTTTCACTTACGGACATCACCCGCACCTTCGGGGCGTTCACCGCCTTGCACGGCGTGAGCCTGGAATTGCCACCTGGACGCATCGGGTTGCTCGGGCCGAACGGGGCGGGGAAATCAACGCTGTTGAAAATCCTGATGGGGCTGATCCCGCCGTCCTCGGGCACGGGTCGCGTGTTGGATCAACCCCTTGGTGGGGACCGGGACGGGCAATCGAATTGGCAGCTCCGGCGACTGATTGGCTTCATGCCTGAAGCGGATGCCCTGGTACCGGGGTTGACTGGCATCGAGTACGTCGGCTTGGCCGGTGAACTTTACGGGATGCCACGCCAACAGGCCCAACGGCGTGCCCACGAAGTGTTGTCGTACCTCGGGTTGGAAGAAGCACGCTACCGCAAGGTGGAAGAATACTCCGCCGGAATGAAGCAGCGGGTGAAGCTGGCGCAGGCCCTTATTCACGATCCGCCCGTGTTGCTACTGGATGAACCGACCAGTGGTCTCGACCCAGCCGGACGAGATGCGATGCTCAACTTGGTCCGCGAGTTGGCCGTCGATCACAAAAAATCAATCATCCTCTCCACGCATTTGCTCGCGGACGTGCAATCGGTGTGCGAACGGGTCGTCATCATGGCCGGCGGCTTGGTGCGTGGTCAAGGTACCGTGGAAGAACTCTGTGCGCGTCGCAACGACCGCTTCAAGATTCGCATTCAAGGCGACACGACCCGGTTCCGCGACGACCTCACTAGCGGTGGCGTGCAAGTGCTTGCCGAAAGCAGCCAAGGCGAGTTGCGGGTGACAGTGCCATCAAAATGGTCCAACTGGATGTTCTTCAAACTCGCCGAAGCGAACGATGTCGTGATCCGCTCCTTGGTGCGTGACGACGAAAGTCTGGAAGAACTATTCCTCCGCAGTGTCGCAACCGGAACGAGAAGCGAAGGGTAATGCCCGCGCCATCGCGCACCTTGGCTAGCCGTTCTTTTTTGTCCATCCCGTCGCGCGGCGATAAGACATTCCCATGTTGCATCGCACCAACTTTCGGATGGCACGTGGACATGTTGCGTCATGGCGAATGTAAGATGCCGGGTGGAAAGCT
>JANLRE010000878.1:0-2456 GCA_031368205.1 Fimbriiglobus sp.
GATCGTGCCACCCGTAGCCAAGTGACCGAAAGCCCACGATAGCGACGCGGCGTCGCTATCGTGGGTCGTTTCCTACTTGATCGGCGAGTAATCCGTTGCCTTCAGCATGATCGACTTCACGCCGCCTTCTTTTTCCGTCAGCGAACCGCCGCCCTTTTTCTCGGACGCATCGCGGGCGGCAATCCAGGTCGGGTCTTTGCGGAACTCATCGAATGACTTGTTGTGGGCGTCGGCACTCTTGTGGGCCAGGAAGTAGTAGAGCATCTTGTCGTCGTTCTTCTGGCCTTTTGTGACGTTGTAGTACCATAGGTTCGTCATGCCGTACTTCTCGAACAGCTTGATCGTGTGGTTGCGGAAGCGGTCGTTCAGGTTCCCCAAGTTGTTCGGCGTGGCCGTGTAGATGCGCAACTCGAACACTCGCTCGCCGTCCCCCTTTTTGCTAACTTCCGGCGAGTAATCGGTCGTGGTCAGGAAGACCGATTCGACCTTCGCGACGATCTTGCCGTCTTTTTCGGATTCGGATTGGGCTTTCTTCCAATCCGGGTCGGCGCCAAATTCCGCGAACGACTTCTTGCGGGCGTCCATGTCCTTGTGGGCAATGACGTAGTAAAGCTTGTTCTCGGCGTTGTCGATCGGCACCCAGTAGCCGACGTTGGCCATGCCGTGCTTCTCGAACAACTTCACCGTGTGGTCGCGGAACCGAGCGTTCAAGGCGTCCAATTTACCCGGCGCGGCCGTGTAGATACGCAGTTCAAACAAACGGCTCTCCTTTTCAGCGGCCAACGAACTCGACGCGACCACAGCAAGCACTGCGGCAGCCGATAGCAGAAATCGGATCACGGAAAACTCCTGACAGGGTGGGAGAAAAGCGGACGATACGTCAACAGGCAACTGTATCGCTTTTTACACAACTCGTGACGAGTTGTCCCTTTTTCTGCTGTTCATCCCGCGTCCATCCGTTACGATTGGGCAACGAATCCCCGCCTCACGAGTGCTACCGATGTCCCTCTCCCGTCGTCGATTTCTCGAAACGTCCTCCGCACTGGCTCTATCAGCCGCCACCTATGCACGTGCCGCCGATTCGCCGAACGAGTCAATTCGCGTGGCCGTCATGGGTGCCCGCATCCGGGGCAAGTTCCACCTCGGCGCGTTCCCGTCGCTGCCCAACACGGAAGTGACGCACATCATCGAACCGGACGAATCGTTGATCCCGGCGGCTCTGGAAATCGTGGCGAAGAAGCAGAAGAGCGTGCCGAAGGTCGAAACGGACGTGCGGAAAGCCCTCGACGATCAATCGGTCACGGCCCTCGTCGTTGCAGCCCCGGACCACTGGCACGCACTAGCCACCGTGTGGGCGTGCCAAGCCGGGAAGCACGTGTACGTGGAAAAACCCTGTTCGCACAACATCATCGAAGGCCGCCGGATGGTGGACGCGGCGCGGAAGTACAAGCGAATCGTGCAAGTCGGCACGCAACGGCGGAGTGCGGACCACGTGATTGCGGCGCGCGAATTTGTTCAATCCGGCAAGCTCGGGAAGGTGCCGTTCGCGCGGGCGTGGATTGCCGGGAACCGCCCCAGCATCGGTAAGCCGGCCAACACCACCGTGCCGAAGGGCGTCGATTACTCCCTGTGGTCCGGACCCGCGAAGCTGCACGAATTCAACCCGAACCATTTCCATTACAACTGGCACTGGTTCTGGGAGTACGGAACCGGCGAAATCGGCAACAACGGCATCCACATGCTCGACGTTGCCCGCAACGTTCTGAGCCTGGATGCCCCCACACGTGTGACCAGTTCGGGCGGTAAATACTTCTACGACGACGACCAACAAACCCCAGACACCCAATTGGCGACGTTCGATTTTCCAAACTGCACCCTGGTGTGGGAACACCGCATCTGGGCGAAGGCCGGTCTGGAAGGCGAACCGTTTGGCGTGGCACTGCACGGCGAAAAGGGAACGCTAGTGTTTACCAAGAACGGCTGGGAAGTCCGCGACGGTGTGACCGCAACGCACAAGCACGGCACTGCGATCGAAATGGCACACGTGCGCGACTTTCTCGATCGGGTTCGGGACGGCAAAACGCCCACTGCGGACATCGAAGAAGGCCACAAGAGTACGCGGCTGTGTCACCTCGGCAACATCGCCCACCGCGTCGGACGTTCACTCAAATTCGACGCGGCCACCGAGACCATTCCGGGGGATGCGGAAGCGAATCAACTTCTCGGACGTGAGTACCGCAAGGGGTTTGAACTGCCGACGGTGTGACAACGGGTTGTCAGTGTGACTTGCGGGGTTTCGGGATAGCGAACGCCTTCAGCAGCGCTCCGGTTTCATCGTCCGAGATAGGACCGAGCGGCTTTTCGGGTGCGGATCGGACCTCATTGGGTGCCGAACGCTCTTTGAACATGAGCAACCAGTCCAAAAACTCCGTGGACATCCACGCCTTACTGTGGTT
>JANLRE010000888.1:0-3085 GCA_031368205.1 Fimbriiglobus sp.
CCACGCCACCAGGTGCTGGCTCACCGGCAATTCGCCATTGCACACCAGATGCCCGACATCGACCGTTAATCCAAAATGGGGGTGGTTCACTCTCGCATGTAGCTCCGCGAACTTGTCCATCGAGTCAATAAACATGCCGGGTTCGGGTTCAAACGCGAGGCGGATGTTGGCGATCGCTGCCAAATCGGACAACCGCTTGCAGTGTTCTACTAGACGCTTCATCAGTTCGGCAGGCGCTGTGTTATCTAACGCGGTCCCGGACCAAAACGAGACACACTCCGCACCTGTTTCCGTAGCGATTTGCAGGCATTGCCCGAGGTACTCCATCCGGCGTGCGGCTTGGGCGGAAAGGAGCGTTGGTTGGTGCTTGTGGCGGGGATCGAGAATGAACCGTGCCCCCGATTCGACAACACACGTCAACCGCAATTCCCGGAGCCGCGACGCCAGGTACTCGGTGGCAATCACAAAGTCGTTGGCGTTCGGATCGAGGTGATGAACGTCCGGCGTGAGTGCCACGCCACCGTAGCCCAACTCCGCGATGATTTCGATGGCATCATCAAAGCGGTGGTGGGCGAAGCCGTTCGTGTTGTAGCCGAGGAACATCAACTTCTCCGTCAGGCACTAATTGATCGAGTTCATGAGAAAACCTCAACCTTCTCAGTCTTCTTTCATTTCATGGGCCGAACTAGCCGATACAATCGAATGAATGAATTGGGTCGGTCGATCGCCACCAAAATCGGAGAAAACCCGTGCGAAACTTGCGGAAATACTGGCTGGCCGTCGCCGTGGGTCTCGCGGTTCAAACATCGGCATTCGCTCAGACGGGCAGCACGGGAACTGGCACGACGAGTACCGGATCGTCGGGCACAGGCAGCACTTCCACGACGGCAGCGGTTGCTCCCCCGGTGATCGGTGGCGTCACAACACCGGCGACGTCCGGAACGGGTGTGGATTCCTCCAACATCTTGGGTGGCTACTATGCTAGCCCATACTACCAAGGGCGCGCCGGGGCCACGAACACCACGGCACCCGGTGGCTTTGGCCAAACGCTGTACAGCACGAGTGGTTCGAGCAATGCGTTTTCCGGCACTGGCACCGGGACGACTCGCACCAGTTCAACGGCATCCCGGACGGGAAATACCTCTGGCACGACCGGCAATCGGGGTGGCACCACAGGTATGGGTGGCAACACGGGTTTCGGCGGGGCTAACAGTGCGAACAGCCAAAGTGGTATCGTGGTCGCGTTGCCCCGACAAATTTCTTACACCGCGACGTTGAACTTCCCGACGCCGAAGTTTACGCCCACCCAAGTGCAGGCCGACCTCCGCGGGGTACTGGATCGCTCCTCAATGCTCACCAATTCGCGCGGGATTGAACTGGTTGCGGACGGCCAAGTCGTCGTTCTTCGCGGTAATGTCCAAACCGGCGACGAAGCCCGACTCGTTGAAGGTATGATTCGCCTGACACCCGGTGTCCGGGATGTCCGCAACGAACTCAAGTTCCCGGCGCCGACTGTCACGCCGTGATCGGTTTCGCACCGGACTCGTATAGAATAAAACAGACCGGGACGCAGGATGCGGGGAAACCCCCGCGTCGGCGTCCATTTCTATTTGCTGATGCTTGGCTCGTACTCACCACGAAGGAACTCCGATGGGCGGTGTGAACCCTTATATTTTGAAAGTCACAGCGGTGAAGCCTGAACAGCCGTTCAAAGTGACGTTCATCATTGAAGAGACGCAGGAAACCAAAGAAATCACCGTGCAACCGGATGAAATTCCCTACGGTCGCAGCGGTCTCGAAGGCAGCCTGATGGACATTGCCGAAGGCGCGGGTGTGGAAATCGACCATGCGTGCGGCGGGGTGTGTGCCTGTGCGACGTGTCACGTTTACGTGACGACGGGTCTCGAAAGTTGTGCCGAAGCGACGGCGGACGAAGAAGACCAAATCGACACCGCCCGCGCCGTGACGACGGAATCGCGGCTGAGTTGCCAGTGCGTTCCGAACGGCAAGATGAACCTCACGGTCGTTATTCCCGCCTGGAACAAGAACTTCGCCAAAGAAGGGCATTGAAATTCGACCCGATCCGGGAACGGTTCGCAAGAAATCCCTTCCAACACCCTAGAGACATCGTGGCGTCGGTCGGGGCGAATGAAATGCCTGGGTGCAACGGGTCGTCGTCCGCCGAATGACTTCCCCCGAGCCGTTGGTTGCGTCCGTCGCGCCAACGAGATACGATTGCTGCGCGTTGCACAAATTAGACCCTCACCCATCACCCGCTTGACGGGAGTTTGCCATGTTGAGTCGCCGGTTGTTCGCCTGGATGTTAGTCGGAAGCCTCGTCGGGTTCTCCGGACTTTCTGTCGCCCAGGACAAGAAAGACCCCCCGAAGAAGGACAAGGACACGGGGAAAATCGAGCAGGAGAAGAAGGAGACGCCCAAGAAGGAACCGGAGAAGAAGCGCGAAATCGTCCCGGTTGTTCCGGAAGACCAGTCGTTCAAGTCGGCGGACGGGGTCACCTTGATTGGGAAGTGGTACCAGAACCCGAAAGGGGCGTCCTCGGTCGTCATGTTGTTGCACGACTACAAAGCGAATCCGACGGAAGCGGTCTGGGAAGACACGGCCCAACAACTCGTGTCGTATGGCTACCACGTCTTCCGCTTCGACTTTCGCGGCCACGGCAAAAGCACCGACATCATACCGAATGAGTTTTGGTATCACGCGGTCAACAAGAATTTGGTCAAGTCCGGCGGGGTGAACTTGGCCGTGAAAAGCTCCATCAAATTCAGCGAGTTTTACACCAACTATTACCCGATGCTCGTCCAAGACATTGCCGCCGCGCGCAACGTCATTGACTTGCTCAACGACGACAAAAAACTGAACAGCAGCACCATTTACCTGCTTGGTGCTGGTGATACCGCGTACTTGGGGATGCTTTACATTTCGAGCGAATGGTTGCGTGAAAGCGAAAAGCCGAACATGGCATATACACGGGAAATGGTCAGCCCGCGTGTGGGCTACGGGCTATTTCAAAACGCCCAGTCGGCGGGGCCGGACATTGCCGGCGCGATTTGGCTAAGCCCCACC
>JANLRE010000975.1:0-9698 GCA_031368205.1 Fimbriiglobus sp.
TTGCCAGCATTTGTGAATCAGACGACGATTGTTGCCACGTGCCAGACGGGCTAACTTGGACTTCGACGCGATAATTGCCAGCGACGTATTGCGATTGGGCTGCGGGGTGGCTGAGCGGTGGCTCGACGCGGATTGTGACCACGACCGGACCGGGTTGAATGGGCGGTGCGGGAATGTCCGGCTTAACCGGAGGCGGTGCATTCGGCGGCACTGGCGCTGGAGTCACTAGCGATGGCGGCACCGCAACGGGTTTTGGCGGTTGTACAACATCGGCGACCAGATTCACCAGGAGCACCGAATTGAAACTCGCAACGACTCCCGTCCCCAGAACAACGGTCGTGGGTGTCGGTAGGATCACCAACCCATCGCTACCAAATCCACCGCTGGGTGGCGCTGGCGTGGTGGGATTCCTCAATTGATCCCGGAGCGGTTGCACCGTGAATTGCAGCGTGACCGCTTCGGTTGTGTCCGTTGCCGGAATCGTGAGCGTGACGGTATACACTTGCGTCGGGTCAAGGGAACGGGACGTTTGAACGGTGAGCACGCCGTTCGGTTCAACGGAAACCACGCCCTCGCTGACGACACCATCACTCCAGTGAAGCGTTGCTGACACCGTGCTGAATGGGAAGATCGGAGTTGGATACGGTTGGAGAAGTTCAACTTGCTGTGCAACGCTTGGCAACGCAGCGGCGGACAATGGCTGTAGCACTCCGACGGACCACAAACAGCGGTCTTCCAGAGATTCCATCCGGAGGCTTGGCCGGGTTCGCTGTGAGAGTGTCGGCATCGCATGATCTCGCGGAACAATACGCAAGGTTCATCCTGTTTTCATCGAAGGTTGCAAGTCATTGGCTTCAGTTAGCATGATCCAATTCCCGGTTTAGTGCAAGTGAGAGCCTGTCGAACTCTCACCACGGTGCTAACTTACTTCCCGCCCCGGCCTTCGGCTTGTCGAAGTAACTCCGCTAATTCGGCCCGGTACGCTTTCGTTTGTCGGTCGAAAGTCGTGACATCGGGCAACGTGTTGGCAATCACGCCCGCCTGTTGAATCGCTTTTTGTGCCTCGTTGATTTTACCATCCGCCATCAAGCAAGCGGCCAACGCACACCACGTTCGCCCCAGTTCCGTGGGTGCGGACGCGATGGCGGCGCCATCCGAAAGCGGGCGGAGTAACTCGATGGCTTTCTGGAATCGCACAACAGCTTCTGCGTACCGTTTGCCTTGCTGATGCCAGATTGCGAGTGAGCGTAGGCCGCACGCCCAATCGAGACGATATTGCGGCACGGTGGGGAATTCCCGTGCAAGCCGCTCGCGTGATGCCGTGGATTCGTGCAACAATGGGTCGGCTTCTTTGGCGCGGTCCAACCGCAAGTATAAGTTCGCCAATTCGCCTTGGGTTTGTGCCACCGCGAACCGTGTGACCGGCACAGTCGGGTTGCGGTCCAACAAACCCAATCGTAGTGCGAGCGCGTCCCGATACGTCGTCTCAGCAACCCCGAGTTGACCTTGATCGCCGTACACGTTGGCCAAGTTGTGACAGCAGCGGGCAGTCTCTTCCCGAAACCGGGAATCGTCCGGAAACTCCAGGCTGAGTTGGGCGAAGCGGGTCCGTGCGGTTTGCAGTGACAACTGGGCGTCACTGAAGTTCCCGAGCGTCTGTTGCACCAATCCCAGGTTGTTTTCCGCCCCCGCACGGCCGGCGCGATCCTGCGGTTCCGTCAACATGCGGTAATGGCGAATCGCCACGTTGTAGTGTTCGGTTGCGGCATCGTATCGCCCCGTGGTGCGGCACAGGTTGCCGTGGTTGTTCGCGCACGCCGCGCGTTCGCGGCTAACAGCGGGTGTCTCGGCACAGTGGTCCAGCCGCGATTTCGCCGTGGTGTAGGCACGGTCGGCTTCGTCCGTGTGACCGAGACGCGATTCGATGTCGCCGATTCGTCGGGAGGCTTGCGCGATGGCCAGTCGATCGTCCGGTGTGGACCCGTCACCTTGGGCGAGTCGTTCGTAGATGGCCAACGCTTTCATCAGGAAGTCGGGTTGGACCGGCTCCAGACTCGGTTCTCGGTCCAGAACCCGTTCCTCAAAGTTCCGGTACATGTCATCGACAACAGCGCGAAGTTGCTGGCGTTCGGCGTTCGTTTGGTCCCGTTCATGAGTCAACTGAAACTGGTGAGTCGCTTGCAAGGCGATCACCGCCACGACCCCGAGGACCGCCGTGATGGTGAACCGTTGATGCCGCCCCGACCAGCGGAACAGCCGATCAAGTATTGTTGGCCGAGTGGCCAGAATCGGTTGCCCCACGAGGTACCGGCGCAGATCGTCCGCCAAGTCCAGTGCCGAGGCGTACCGATCGGCGGGTTGTTTTGCGAGCAGTTTCAACACGATCGTTTCGAGATCGCGCGGGATTCGCGGGTGGATGCTGCGTGGCGGTATCGGGTCGTGGGTCAAAATCTTGGCGATCAGTTCCCCGCGCTCGGCGGTGGCGTGCAGTGGCTGCGCTGTGAGCAGTTCGTACATCGTCGCGCCGAGGCCGTAGAGATCGACGCGATGGTCGATGCCCCCCCGTCGCGGTTCCACTTGTTCCGGACTCATGTACCGCAGCGTACCGATCAGGGCATGGGATTGCGTCAACCGCGTTTGCCCCGGCACGTGTGCCAACCCGAAGTCCGCGATCCAGAGGTGTTGGTTGTCGTCGAGTAGCAAGTTGGCCGGCTTAATGTCGCGGTGAATGATGCCAAGTGCATGGGCGTGCGCGAGGGCATCGGCAGCTTGCAACGCCAACCCCGCGATGAAGTGAAATTGATCCTTGGCAACGGAGTGAGGTGGTTCCACCACGCCCGACTTCGGAATGGGGTCACCGTCGTCATCCGTGGGGTCGCCGGGGTGAAGGTTCAGTCGGGTGACACCGTGTTGACACTCGGCGTTGTCGATCCAATCCGCCAGTGATTGGCCCGAGATGAATTGCATCGCAATGTAATGCACGCCACGCGATGACCCGACGGCGTAGATCGGCACGATGTGCGGGTGGTTCAGCAACGCCGCAGTTTGAGCTTCGTGTTGGAAGCGTTTCAAATCGGTCGGGTTCAAACTGTCGGAGCGAAGAGTTTTGACGGCCACACGACGGAGTAGCGAGACTTGTTCCGCCTCGTAGACGATCCCCAGACCCCCGCGCCCGATCTCACGCAGGATTTGGAAATCGCCGAGGCGTTCCGGCGTCTTCGGGGCACTGGCCCGGTGCAAAAATTCGAGGCCGTCCAAACACTCCGCCAACGGCTCCGCAACGTCAGAGTATTCCGCAAGGAACGCCACGCGGTCCGGTGCTGGCCCGTTTTCGAGGGCCTCCAAATACACTTCCAGTGCGTAGACCACCCGAGGGTCGTCGTGACCCGATTTCAGCACCACCGAATCGGCCTGTCGCCTCATGTCATCTCCGGTAACAGCCCCCGCAATCGGGCCAGGGCACGTGCCCAGAGTTTCCGCACACTGTCCACACTTCGGTCCATTCGCTGCGCGACTTCGGGGAACGTGAGTTCCTCCAAGTTCCGTAGGATCAACACTTCCCGATAGTCCGCCGGCAGTCGGCCCAACGCTTCCGCCAAAATCACCCCCGCTTCGTGCTGCGTGGCCTCTTGACTTGGCGACTTCCCGGCCGCCACGAGGTAAGCCCCCAACCCTTCGGAGGAATGCTCCACGCCCGCAGCAATCCCGCGTTCGAGGCGAACGTCACGCCGCCGGGTGCCACGATACCGGCGGATCTGGTTCGACAAGTTCCGCGCCAGAATCTGCCGCAACCACCCGACCAGTTCCGCGACGCTTCCTCCGCGGAACTGGCCAAAATCCCGATGGGCTTCGAGGTACGTTTCCTGCACCACGTCCGACGCACCAATTTTACCTTGGATCTCCCGATCAATCTGCACCCGCGCCAGAAAGTACAAATACTGCCGATACACGTCCAACAACTGCCCAAGCGCCACCCGGTTCCCCGTCCGAGCGAGCGTGAACAACTGCAACGGTTCGTTGTCCGATTCGGTAGTCAGTAGCTCTGCGGTCATAGTGACATTGTCGTGAAAAATCGGCACCCCAGAGCATTAGGCACCCATTCGCCACCAGACCGGCCACTGAAAGTGAAAGTTTTCTACAGTTTTGTTTCAAACTCAGCGTTCGGGTGACCGTGAGTTTCACAGCACTTCCCTCGCCCGTTGCTCGACGATGTCCATCATGAGCGGGTGACGGCCAAGGTGTTGGGCGAGTTTGAACGTGACTGCCGGAAATTGGGCGGTCAACTCGTCACGGGCTTCGATCATGTCTTCCCGGACATGGACACCGGGAGAGAGAAAATACGGCAGCATAATCACCGTGGTGGCCCCTTGCTCGACGCACTTGGCGCCGCCTTGCGCGATGGTTGGTTCGGCCAATTCCAGATACGATGTTTGAATCACATCAAAGCGACCACGGGTTGTCATCTCGGTGGCGATGTATTCCAAGTCCGCGTTCGCTTCGGGACGACGGCTGCCGTGGGCAATCAGGAGTAACGCGTTCTTGGCAGGTGATTTGTGCATGGTGATCCCGGATTCATTTCGCTGTGGCACTACCCATTTTGGCGCCCCTTGACAGGATAGCATTCTCCCGCAGCGTGTCGTCAAGGGCGGGACGGAACTTGTCGGGTAGGGTGACCAGTATGACAGGGCAGCGGTTCGGAAATTGGATCCTGGATGACCTTCTTGGCAACGGGCCGATGGGTGTCGTCTATCAGGCGCACGACGCGACGGACCAATACCACGTCGCGGCCGTGAAAGTGTTGACTCACGCCAATACTCGGACCGCAGATTTTCTGGCACGATTTCCGGCAAACATGCTCGCCTTTCAGCGGTTGAATCACCCGAACGTTGTGAAGTTCTACGACGCCGGCGTCCAAGCGGGGCAGGCTTGGTACGCGATGGAATACGTCGAAGGCACCAACGCCGAGACGGTGTTGAAGACCCGCGTCAAGAAGCCAGGCGAACCGGGATTCAGTTGGAACGAGGAGGTGATGAGCCTCGCCATCCAAGCGGCGCGGGCGCTCAAACACGGTCATAATCGCAGCATTTTGCACCGCAACTTGAAGCCGTCGAACTTCCTGCTCACGCCAAACGGCACGCTCAAGCTCGCGGACTTTGGCGTGGCGAAGGTGTTCGGTGTCTCCGCGATGTCACTGCCGGCGGAACCGATGGGCACGGCGGGGTTTCTGGCCCCGGAGCATTTCAACGGCAAACCGCTGACCCGACGCAGCGACTTCTATTCCCTCGGTGGCGTGCTGTACGCCCTGACGACGGGGCGGGCACTGTTCACCGCCACGACGATCGCGGAGTTTCTGCATAAGCATTGCTATTCCTTGCCGGATCGGCCCGTCTCGTTCGTGCCGAGCATCGCGCCGGAACTGGACAATCTGATTTGTGAACTGATTGCCAAAGACCCCAACCGGCGACCGGGCACGGCGGCAGAGATCATCGACGAACTCGACCAATTGCGGGCGAAGCTCGAACGCAAAGGCACAAAAGTGAACTGGCCAGCCGACCCCGGCGACCAGTCCGGGCCGATGGCCGCGCTCAGTGCGGACGACGAAGCGGCGGTTGACGACGATGTCCAAAGTGTTCGCCCGTTGATGTCGCGGCCACTGGTCGTGGTGCCATTATTTTTGCTGGTTGTCGCGGTGATTCTGGCGCTGGCTTTCTGGCCGCGTCCCAATGCAGACGAGCTATTCACCCGTGCCCAACCGCTACTGCAATCCGACAACCCCGCCGACTGGGACCGCGCGTGGGACGAGTATTTACAACCACTCACGGATCGCTACCCGGATCAATTCGCCGAGGAAATTCGGGCCGTACAAACGAAGATTCACGACCGCAAGGAACTGCGGAAAACCCTGGAGCAAGCAAGCCGCGTGCGGTACAACTCGGAGGCGGAGCGAATCTACCAGCGCGGATTAAAGCTCGCCCAAGCGGGGGAATTCCAGTTGGCAGCGCACACCTGGCAGCAGTTGAATCGCGTTTTCGCTGGGACGGAATCCGAATCCCGGTGGACGAAACTCGCCACCATCGGGTTAGCCGAATTGGCCCGTTCGACCACGGATGCGAAACGCCCCGTGACCCATGCGCAAACCTTCCAGAAATTGCTTGAAACCGCCCAAGCGAAGAAAGCAGCCCACGACCCTACGAGCGCTGCGATGTTCGACGCAATGGAAAACCTCTACCGCAACGAACCCGGCACGTTGGAGATGATCCGCAAAGCCCGATAACGACGATGTTTCACCACGAATAGCACGAATAAAACGAATAAGAGCAAGATTGTTAAATACATCGTGGTGGGCAGCACCTGTGATGCTCAATTCTGACTGTTGATTTGGGTTTCATTCGTCTGATTCGTGGGATTCGTGGTTCCAAGACTGATTGTGGTTTACAGACGACCCGAGGCCCTGATGGCGAACAATGCGACGACCGCGACTGAATTTTGTACCGTACTGAGCCGCAGCAAGCTCATTCCGGAGGCGGATGTTCGCGCCCAGTACCAACGTTGGCAGAAGGAGACGAAGGGTGCGGACACGGACGTGGATCTGTTTCGCAAGTACCTCATTGCGAAAAAATTCCTCACGGAATATCAGGCTGCGCTCATTCAACGCGGGTACACCGACGGGTTCTTCATCGGCGGCTACGTCATTCTGGATCGCATCGGCAAGGGGCAATCGGCGGTCGTGTACAAGGCGGTTCACAACTCCGGGCAAGTCGTGGCGTTGAAGGTGTTGCCGGGGTCCAAGTCGCGGGATGCGAACACGCTCAATCGCTTCCAACGGGAGGGGCGGTTGCTGACGCAACTCGAACACCCCAACGTGGTCCGGGGTTTCCAAATCGGGCAGGGGGGCGGGGTCTGGTTTCTCGTGATGGAATACCTCGAAGGCGAGACCCTCCAGGACGTGTTGGCGCGCCGCAAAAAGCTCCCACCTCCCGAAGCGGTTCGACTCATTTCGCAGGCGCTCAGCGGGTTGCAACACCTCGCCGATAAGCGGATGATCCACCGCGATTTGAAACCCGCGAACCTCATGATCCTCCCGGCCGGCACGCCCGGACCACTCGACAGCACACTTCAGGCGACGTTGAAAATTCTGGACATTGGCATTGGCCGAGAGCAGTTCGACGAGGACGCACCCGACACGCAAGACCTCCACCTGACCGTTGAAGGCAGCGTCCTCGGCACGCCCGATTATTTAGCGCCCGAACAAGCCCGTGATGCCCGAGCCGCCGACATTCGCGCCGACATTTACAGCTTGGGGTGCGTCCTGTTTCACCTGATTGCCGGTCGGCCGCCGTTCGACGACAAGAACATGTTGGGCCAGATGGTGAAACACGCCACGGAGAAAATAGCACCCCTGGCAACGGTCGCGGCGAACGTGCCAATCGGACTGCAAGGTGTCTTCGACAAACTCACCGCCAAGAAGCCCGACGACCGCTACGCCACCCCGTTGGAAGCGGTCAAAGCGTTGCAGCCGTTCCTGGCGTCGGACGGTGCGGATGTCGCGGCGTCCGCTATTTTGCCGGCGTATCAAGAATGGTTGGAAACCGAGTCGTCCATCGAATTTCCGGTCGAGCCGAAAAAGCCACCAGGCACCGCGACCGACCCGATCATCCCAACCTCACTGCCGCCACTACCTACCCGCCCGCAAGCCGTGAAACAGTCCGGGACCGGGTTGGAAGTCAACGTCGAACTCGTAACCGACGACCCCGAACGCTCCTACCTCGATCCCTCGCGGCGTGACTTCGTCATGCTAGGAACAGGAGCCTTCGGCGTGCTGGCCGCCATCGGCATTGGCTACGGGTTGCAGAAGTTATTGAAGCGATCCCTAGATTCAAAAGACCCGTCGCCACCGGAACCCAAATAACAGTCCAGGTGCCGGGTTCGGGTGAATCCTGATTTCATTCGTCCGATTCGTGTGATTCGTGGTGAATATTCTGGGCGAGAAGCTTCCGACTACTTCAGCGCGTCGCGTAGCACTTGGGCGATGCGGTGGCCGGCCAGGACGCCTCGGCGTTCGGCGATGGGCTTGGTGACTTGGGGGTAGTCGTCGGGGAGGACGGTGGCGGAGAGTTCGCCGCTGCCGCCTTCGAGCTTGCCGTTGCGGTAGACGACGGTTTTCGCCAGCTCCAGGCTTTCGACTTTCGCCCAGTTCTCGAAGTTGGTTTCGCTCAGTTCGGTGAGTTCGGGTTTGGCGAACTCTTTGCGAAGTCGCAGTTCAATCGCCTTGTTCCGCACGTCCCGAAAGTCGTCGCTGCCAATGATGAGGTCGTCCCAGAACCAGTGCAGGTTGATCGGCTTCGAGTCGGCTTTCACTTTGATGTAGAACCGCGTGCCGCCCCGGTCCCCTTGGGGGAACGTTTCGCTGAACAAACTGGTCGCGTGCAAAGGCATCTGAATGTCGCCGATGAGGTGGAACAACCAGCAAAGTGGCACCGCTTTATCCACGTCTTCCGGCGCGTCGTGCAACTTCTTGACGTTCAACTCGAAGGCTTTGACGATGTTGACTTTATCGTCGGGTGGCAACGCCTTGACGCTGTCCGGTTGGCCGTCCGGCTTGAACGGGTAGTTGATGTAGTGCCACACGGGTTGGTCGTAATCCTTGTTGCCGCGAATGTCGTCCGCCCACCGTGCGGCCAGCATGAACAAGTAAAGATCGCGGTCGGCTTCCGGCAACTTCTCGACATTCTTCTTCCACAGCTTTTCGTACTGCGGGTGAGCCTTCAATATCGCCACCGCCTTCGCCAACACCTCGGGTGCGTCTTCCTTCAAGACGTTGTAAGCAATGGCCCCCGTGACCATGTGCCCCGCCTTGTTCCAGGCCAATCCCGGCGCCGCAAGGGCAATCACGACCACGAGTGCGGAGAGAAAACGGGGCATGGCAATTCCGTGGGATGAGCGGTGATGTTCCGGGCGGGCGTTGGGAATCTTACTTGTGGCAACCCACACAACCAAGTCGCCGACATATTCTCTGGGCATTTGAAAAGCGGATTCACCGCAGAGTCACAGAGAGCGCAGAGCCATCCCAAACCAATTCTAATGGATTTCTCTGCGATCTCTGCGCCTCTGCGGTGAACATTTTTTGACTCCCAGAGCTTTTCGCTACACCCGATCACCCAGGCGACTGACTTCGCCGGTTCGCCGGGAACGCCACGATCTTTAACTGAACCTTTTAACCGCGACCCTATTCCCGTTGGCAACGTCGGCGGGTACGCTGGGGAACTTGAAACCCGGCATCACCGATTTGTGTAACGTTCCGCGAATGGGGCACCGATGGCACACTCTCCCGATCCCGTTTCACAACCGTCGCGGGGGCGTTGGTTGGCTCTGGCGGCGGCGCTGTTGGGGTGGATGTTCGACGGCATGGAAATGGGCCTTTTCCCGCTCATTGGTCGCCCCGCCGTCACGGAGTTGTTGGGCGGCCCCACGGCGAGCGAATCGGACGTGGCGTTGTGGTTCGGCGTGGTCACGGCGGCGTTTCTAATTGGTGCCGCAACCGGGGGAGTGCTATTCGGGTGGCTGGGTGACAAAATCGGCCGCATCCGGGCGATGACGGTCAGCGTGTTGACCTACTCCCTTTGTAGTGGGTTGAGTGCCGCAGCGGGCGACCCCATGCAACTGGCGTGTCTGCGGTTCCTTGGCGCGCTCGGGATGGG
>JANLRE010001023.1:0-2806 GCA_031368205.1 Fimbriiglobus sp.
TGGTTTATCCATTGTCGGGAGTGGAGAGTGGGTAGTGGAAAGTGGATAGAAAAACTAGGCGGAAGCAAGTCGCGGGTGATGCAGTTTGGGGGGTCGCTGCGCTCAACCAAATACCTGGGGTCGCGTCTCGCGCACCCCAGGAACTCGGCACCCAATTGTCCTTGACCCCGGAGGGGTCGCAGGTCTGGGCAAACTGAAAACGCCGGACACAAAAACATCACTACTTGGGGCTGTACGGATGCTTTTCGTCCTTACGGGCGATGATTTCGTCGATCTTCGGGGTGCCGGTCATGGCTTGTTTGATCGCCAGTTTGGTGGCTTCGTAGTTGTACTGGTAGATTTTCGTGTCGTCGGCGGCGGCCCAGTGGAAGAACACGCCGCACACGATCACGTAGTCTTCAGCCTTGTCCTTCGGAATCACGCCATCGACGACGCTATCGACCACCGCGCGGGCCACGGCGGCTTGGGCTGGCCCGAACATTTGCACGGCTTGTTTAGCACCCTTGATCGTGACCTTCGTAATCATCACCGTGGCCGGTTTGCAGACCAAGTTCGGGGTGATGACCGCGAGCAAACTGGAGTGCCCAGCAGATTGGTTGGCCAAAGCGTTGGCAAACGCCGTGCCGACCGGGCCGCTCTTGTCGCCGATGAGCAAGTCAATGTGGGCAATCTCGTTGCCGTCGCCGACCAAACCTTCGCCAATGAACATGGCCATCGAAAATCTCCGTAAATAGAGGGGCGCGGCCCCTAAGTTCTGACCGAATAGGTTTAGCCACACGCGGAATAACGGCAACAAGAAGACGGGATTATCCCACCTTCAGCAGCTCACGGTAGTCGTTGAGCAGGTGGGCCATGAGGCGGTCTTTCATCGCGCCCCAGACTTTTTCGCCGATCTCGCCGGACAGCACGCCCTCGAACACCCCGCCACCCGTTTGCTTGATGTACTCGATCAGGTTGGCGGCGTGAGCGGCATCGCCCAACACGATGCCTTTGTCGCAGTGAACGAACTCGTTGGCGACCACGCTCATCATCGGCAACAGCGGGACCGGGTCGGGGGAGTTCATGTAGCGGAAAATCTTGCCGCCGAACTCGCGGTTGAAGGCTTCCGCCACGACAGAGTTGCCGACCATCGGCGCGCCGTAGGTGTAGATTTGGTGCGGGTTCATCGTCTTGCGCAGGAACAGCCACGACCCCATGAGGGCGAGCGCACCCCCGAGGCTGTGCCCGGTGATCCAGAAGCAACGTTCTTTCGCCTTCATCTGGGCATCGACTTCGGCGTGAAGGGCGTCCCAGATGTCCGTAATTGCGTTGACGAACCCTTGGTGCCAACGTGCCCCGACACCGGCCGCGAGAAATTCCGTGGACAGCGCGCCGGTCGGTTGGACCAGGAAGTTCATCGCGTTGGTCATCAGCCAATCTTTCAACCCGTCAATGCTGTTCGGCCCCTCGCTGCCACGGAACGCCACGAGGATGTGGTTGTCGTTGGTGGCCACATAGGCTTGCGTGTTGTTCACGCTAATCAGCTTCGCAGTTAGGCCCATTTCGCTCTGAAACGCCTCCGCGCCCCGGTCCGGCGGGAAGTACGCAAAGTGTGAGGCTGCTGCCAGCGACGCGGCATTGCGGGGGTCGCCCATCGCGTCTTCGACCAATTCATACGTCATCGAACTGTTCCTCCTGAAAGTGTTGATCCGAAAAGCTTCGGTGTTAGTTGATCGCCTTGCGGCCTTCTTTGGCGGCCTTCCAGTCGCGGATCAGTTTGCCCGGAATCTTCGTGCCCCGCACGTCGAGTTCCATCAGCGACTCGATCGGCTTGATGTGTTCGTTGAACGCGGCTTCGGTGATCTTAGTGCGGGCAAGCTTCAGGACCGCGAGCTTCGGCATGTCTTCGAGCACATGCAATGCTTCGTCCGTAATGTCCGTGTCGCTCAAGTCGAGTTCGCGGACGTTCTCCATACCGTGGAGCATCTCGGTGTCTTTGTCGGTCACGTCCTTGTTGGCCCACTGAATGACCGACCAGTTCTTCGAGGTCTTCAGCTTGGCGTATTCTTCACGTTTCGCGCCGGTCAGTGTGACGGCTTCCTCGACACTCTTTTCGCCAGTCGCCTGATCGGTGACCGTCTTTTGTTGAACAGCGATCGTGTCTTGAATTTTGGGCGGGTTGATGATGCTGTACACCACGGGACCGCCACAAAGGACCGCACCGAATAAGCCGAGCAAAAATGGCGCAATCGCACAGCGGAAATGGAACAGGAAGAACAGGATCGAGACGCCAGGAATGAGGAGAGTCACCAGACCCCACACCGTGCTGACGCCAAACGCCCGGACAACCAGCCAGAGATGTGCGATCACCATCAGCAGTGCCCCGATGCCCATCGGGATCAACATATACAGGTCGTTATTTTGCAAGCCCGGCATGGGTCAGCCCTCACGATGGAACGGGGTTTCGTGCCGTGAGTTTTAGAAGGGAGTGCCGCATCGAACCACAGCGGCGATTAGGAATTCAACGTTTGCTCAAGATGCGTTAAGGATCGCTGCAAAAATCACTTCTGTGCCAATCGCCGGTGCTAATTGTGGGTTAACGATAAAAACAGGGTCACGGATATGCATCATGTGTGTTGGTGGATTTCGGTACCTTCAAATGGGCCGTCTGGGTTTTGTGCCCTGGAGGGGCACCGGAGTGTAGTGACTGTGTTAGAAGTCAAGCTGGATTTGCGACGTTCGAGTGTCGCCAGGTTGTTTTGTTTTGGACCATCGCGTTGGCGATTGTTAGGAGTTTGTGAGCCACAGCGACGAGGGCGACTTTGGC
>JANLRE010001036.1:0-2979 GCA_031368205.1 Fimbriiglobus sp.
TCCATCCCCAGCACGTCGGTTGGGGTTGGGTGCGGGTTCCCAGGGTATCGGGCCTTCGGCCCTCAACCCTGGGCTAAAGGAACAACCCCGTTGGGGTAGAAAACGAAGATCAAGAGACACACTTCCACCAACAAATGTGCCGCCTACCCCTGTTCTAAACACTCCATGTTCTCATTCGTCTGATTCGTCTGATTCGTGTCATTCGTGGTGAACTGTCGTGTCACGCCATCGCCGTTTTCACGCTGGCTTTCAGCTTGGTGAGGCCGGTTTTGGCGACGGCGTGCGGGTCTTGTTTCCAGTAGTCGCGGTTGAAAAGTTCGAGCGAGACGAACCCGCGATAGCCGATGTCGCGGAGCGTTTTGAACACGTCGCCGAGTGGGGCGATGCCGTCGCCGGGGTAGACGCGGTCGGCGTCCAAGATTTTAGCCCGGTCGATTTTCGGGTAGTCGTTGACGTGGAAGATGCCGATCGCGTTGGGTGCCAGCAGCTTCAAGCCGTTGAAGTCCGACCCGCCTTTGTACAGGTGGTACACATCCGGTAGTACCGCCCCGCCGAGTTGCCCACACTCGGCGGCCACGAGAAGTGTTTCACCAAGCCGCTTCAACGTGCGGGAAAAGCCCCACACTTCAACGATGGGTGTGATGCCCATCGTGCGACCGAGTTCAAGCAGTTCGCGGTATCGATCCGCAGCCGCGAGCAAGTCGATCACGGGTTCGGTGAACTTCGGGTCGTCGCGCTTGCTAGTGCCGCCGGTCGCGCCAACCGGGGGTGCGGCGATACGACTGCCGCCGATTTGTTGCACGCGGTCCATGTCCCGTTTGGCTTGTTCCAACCCTTTCTTGCGCCGCGCTTCGTCTTGAACAATCCACTCTGCGAACCCAATCGCGTCCGGCACTTTCAACCCGGCATCGCTGATGCGTTTCCGCAGATCGGCCAACGTCCCGCCGGTTTTGGTGAACTCTTCAATCTCAGAAATCCACGGCTCAATGGCCCCGTAGCCCGCCTTGGACGCAATCTCAATCAACTCGACAATCGGTCGGGATTTGCCTTCGGCGTTGCGTACAGTGCTGGTGTTCAAGCAATATCCAAACGGCTCCGGGTTCACCGGCTCCGCAGCATGGGTGATTGTCGTGGTTGCAATCGCAGCCGTACCGGCAAGCCACGCACGCCGGGTAATGGATGGGGTCATCATGAGAGGTTCTCGTGAGTCGGTGACTTCACAGGAAAATCGAAGCGCTGTTTCCACGGTCAAGCTTACCAACTCCAGGAACGAAAGAACCCACCTGCACTGGCAGATGGGTTCGTGTCACGGTGACAGGCTGTTACTTCTTCTCAGCCTTCTTGTACGTGAACAGAAAGAAACCGTTGTCAGCGGTCGATTCAAACTTCGCAGGGCGTTCGCCGCCCATCGGGTGGTAGCACAAGGTCATTTTGCCGTCTTCCAACTTGATGATCCCCTTGGCCTTGTTCCCCTTCAGGTCGTCGGGTTGCAGGATTTCCATGTCGATTTCGACGGGTGATTTTGTCGTGTCGAGTTTGTAACCGAAGACGAACGTCGCCCGGTCGTCGGCCACGGTGATTTTGTCTTTGGTAACTTCCGTCGTGCCGTTCATCGTGTCTTCATACTTCTCGCCCGCCTTCAAGCCTGCGGACAGTTTCCACCCACCGATGAGTTTAGCGGGGTCAAGCTTCTCGGGCTTTTTGCCTTCTGCTGAGACTGTTGACATCACGAGAGTCGCCAAGCCGAGCGCCAACATACGTACCAGAATCATGGTCAATTCCTTGGGTTTGAGGACACGGCCCAGAACGGGTTCTCAGAATAGGCACCCAGGGCATGGCCCTGGGCTGACAGCACGTCCCTTTCAGGGCCGAAAACCACGCCGACAGAAAACCTCGAATTCTTTGAATTTTCGAGCCTGAAAGGCTCGCACAACCGGCCAGGGAGACGCCCTGGGAACCGGGCGGTCGTTACTGCTTGTCTTCTTTCTTTTCTTCTTTCTTTACTTCGGCAGCCTTGAAGGTGAACAGGTAGAAGCCGTTGTCTTTGGTCGATTCAAACTTGGTCGGGCGGTCGCCCATCATCGGGTGGTAACACATCGTCATCTTGCCGTCTTCGAGCTTGATGATCCCTTTGGCTTTCGCGCCCTTGAGATCTACTGGCTCCAGGATTTCAAAATCGACTTCGGCAGGTGTCTTGGTGACATCGACTTTGTAGCCGAATACGAACGTCGCATCGGCATTGGCTAGCGTGATTTTTTCTTTGGTGAATTCGGCCGTCCCTTTCTTGTCGTCGCCCGACTTTTCGCCGGCCTTCACGCCTTCGGTGAGTTTCCACTTGCCAACAAGCTTGGCAGGGTCAAGTTTCTCGGTCTTCTTGTCTTGTGCGACAACTGTTGACATCACGAGAGTCGCCAAGCCGAGCGCCAACATGCGTACCAAAATCATGGTCAATTCCTTGGGTTTCGTTTCTTCACACGGACTGAAGTATACCTTCAGTTGAGGCACACCTTTTCTAGTCGGTCGAGAGAACTGGCAACAGGTCAATTTCTGATTCTTGGAGCGTCACAGTTTTTACACTTGACCGGCAAGTCGTGATAGAATCAGACTTCGCTCGCATGGCCAGGACTTCCGATGATTCGACCTCGAAGCCTAATCTTAATTCTCTCACTACTGGTCGTCACGGGAATCCTCTTTGATGCGGCAATCGAGGTGGGGCCAACACCCGCCCCGCTTTCGGAGCAAGAGTCCGCTTCCGAGCGCATCAACACAATTCGCGCCGCGTTCCAATCGAACGCCAAGCCTGTTGAACTTGCCGATCCACGATTGGTGCGGTTCTTCGACTGCATTTCCCAAGCGGCGGAGACGAAGAATCCCTTCGCTGCGATCGACTCGTTTGACCTGGATCGACTGCATACCGAAGTTCGTGCCGCCCATGTTCTGCCACGACCGGATCGGGAAGTGGACGACCCGGACGGGTTG
>JANLRE010001041.1:0-5688 GCA_031368205.1 Fimbriiglobus sp.
GGGTTTAGGTGTTACGCAGTGGCCATGTTTGGGAGCAGGATGAAGGGTTTGGCGAGGTAGGCTCGGAGGGCGTCGTTGAGGATCGACCTTTCGGTGGCGAACCAGCGGATCCCGCGTTGGAAGCAATCGATCTCCAGCCGCAAAAACGCGCGCAACGCCAGTCCGATGTGGTTGCGTTGCGCGGTGGCGGAGCGGGCGTGGCACCGCTCGATTCCGGTGTACTGCTTGATCCCGCGATGGCACGGCTCGATCGTCCCGCTGCACCCCGAGAACGGCTTCCGGGTCAGTCCCGCCATCGTCAAATCGTTGGTCGCCCGGTACGCGATGCTGCCGTGTGGGGCGACAATCCGGAACACTTTGACCAACCCGTACCCCGTCAACCCGACCTCCGTCCCCGACGCCGCGAGGACCGTGTCCGTCACCGCTTTCGTCCCTTGTCGATCCCGGTTGACCAGTCGGTTCGACGTCAACCGCGTCAACCAACCCCACCCCCAGGACCGCACCAGTTTGAGGTTCTTCACACGGCCGTACCAGCGGTCAAACGCCACACATCGTGGGGAAAAGCCGCGATCGCGGGACGTCGCGAGCATCGCGGCAAAGTGGTCGTTCTTGGTCGCCCCGTCGGCCGGGTGGTAGACCCGGTAGTCGCACGGGACGTGGCGATCGCCGTCGGTCACAACCGGGTCACGAGGTTGACGCCTGGGACGGCCGCGTGGTGCTCGCCGGACCCGTGGCGGGTGACCCAGTCGATGGCGGCGGCGTAGGGCGTGTCGAGTGTCGAGTCATCAATGACCAGAACGCCGTCCCCGCGATTCACTTGGGGTTGCGCTTCGTTCCAGAGTGTGGTGTGGTCGGGTTGAGGCGACGCCGAAGGCGGGTGAACGCATCGTGCGCCGGGGGTTCGGCCGGGTCCGGTCGCGCGGCGGCGGCCTGGCGTGCCGGGACGACGTTCGGCGAGGCGGTGACAAATTGGGTGGCGTCTTCGGGGTCCACTTTGGGCGCGTTCATGCCCGAACTGTAACCGCCAAATTGGCCGCGCGCAAACGACCCAGTGTCCCAACTGCGTAATACCTAAGTTAATAAATTCGTGATCGTTACCAAACAGGCGGGGTCACAGCCCAGGTGACATTCTCGAACTCGTAAGGGAAGTTGTCGTGGTTCGGATTAGGCGTGTGAAGATAAACCGCGTCCTGCCCCGAGTCCGCTTCGTCGAACACCAGCCAGCTTTGCCACGGGCAAGGCAAACCCACAGCAAATGCCTCCACTCGCTCCCAAGCAGCGAACATCGCCCGGATGTACTCCCGCCTAATGTCCGCACTTTTGTTACCTTCGCCGTGCCAATCAATATAAGTGTGCCACAGGTCAAACCATTTTTCCGAGTCGGGTAGCTGGGCTTCAAAGAGATCGTCCGGATGCGCCATCAGCACGTTTTTGTCATCCATGATTCACCATCCCACTACATCTTCGGTCAGGCACGCTCGATCAGTTCCAAGTCTTCATCGGAATCTGTCTGGTAGACAAGCCCCGCCTGAACGTAATCGACCATGAACCCTTTGCCCAAGTACGACCAATCTGACGACGAGTAACCCTCGGCGAACGAAGCGGTACCCAGCACGAAGGCCACCACCCCAGTCCACGCCGCACACTGGACCCGGTCGCCAGCCCGAATCTCGTCGCCCGAGCAGTAATGCGTGTCCGAACCACCCATCGGAGGCTCCTGCTTACTTCCAAAACCACCCGACCACCGTCACCCAGCCTGCGATGAATACGACTATAGAAACAGCCGCTGCAAGTATCCCAGCGATAAGGGACAGCCACCCCATACGAACTTCTGGTACGGGCGTGTCAACGCGGATGGTGATATACCGTATGGCCGCCCGGTTTAAGACGGGGCTAGCATCTCCCAACTCGGCCATGAGCAAAGCATGGAGTCGGTCCAAAGTGACCGGGTCACAGGTCAGGACTAGACCCTCGTATTTGTAATCCGCCCTCACATTGCCGCTCATCAGAGGCTTCCTCCGCATCGCCTTACTCTTTCCACTTCACGAACGCTTCCATTGCGTAGTATTCGGGCAGCCCCAGTAGGTCGAAGGTTTTGGCGGTGGCGAGGTTGCGGTCTTCGGCGCGTTGCCAGAACTCGCGGCGGTCGGCGCCGCCGGGGAACATGGCGCGGTCCTTTTGCGATTGGTGGCGGAAGATCGCTTGCTTCTTGCGTTCCAACACGTCGGGCGAAACGGGGACCGCCATTTCGATCTCGTGCGGTTCCCACTCTTCCCACGCACCTCGGTACAGCCACACGTCAAAGGGCGGGGTGATCGTCGAGGATGCCCCTTCGGCCTGACGGCGTGCCCGGAGTTGTCGGACCGATTCAAAGATGGCTTCCGCGCACAATCGGTGGGTGCCGTGCGGGTCGGACATTTCCCCCGCCACGTAAATTTGCGCCGGCTGAAGCCGCTGCAAGAGCTTGATGATGTCTTCGATGTCCTGCGGTTGCACCGGGTTCTTGGTGATGGTCCCGGTTCGGTAGAACCGCAAGTCCATAAACTCAAGTTGCTCTGGCGGAATGCCACACGCTAGCGCTGCGGCCCGAGCTTCGGTGGCGCGGATCATTCCTTTGATGTTCAGCACTTCCGGGCTGTCGGGTTCGCCGGGGCCTTTTTTATCCAGGAAGTCGAACACCCGCTTCTTCATCGTTCGCAGTGCGGCTTTGTCCGATGTGTCACCGAAGCCGCCGACGAACTCATCGACGAAGTCCACGAACCGCCGGGCGTCGTGGTCGAACACCGCAATGTTGCCGCTCGTCATGTACGCAATGTGAACCTTGTGCCCTTGCGCCACGAGGCGGATGAGCGTGCCGCCCATACTGATAACGTCGTCGTCGGGGTGCGGCGAGAAGACCAAGATCGTTTTGCTGGATTGCGGATTCATCGACGCCGGGGCGGGCGTGTTGATGAGCGACTCGGCCATGCTTTCGTACCGCATTCCGGAATCGCCGTTCGACGATTCGGCTTTGATGCGGCCTGCCGGATAAAGGCGAATCGCGTTGAGGCGGTCGTGGAAGACTTCTTCACCGATGCGTTCGGCAGGGCCTTTCTCGCGCAGCAGGTCAAACAGGTGGTGTTCGCGGAAGTCGTCGTCGTTGAGCATTTGCAGGCCCTTTTTGGCCGACAGGCTCAGGTGAACGACCGCTTGGCGGACCAATTCCGGTGTCCAATCGCACGGCCCCACTTCCCACGGGCGTTTAATTGCAGTCAGTTCCGCCGCCGCCGCCGCGTCCAACACGAACGTGGCGTCTTCGTGTTCCTGAAGGAAGCTCGCCGTGATCGCTTCGGTCGGCGGCTGTTCGATCGCTTTGTACGTGATGAACGCTTTGTGTTCGCCGAACGCCATCAAGAAAACTTTGCGGGCGTCCAAGATGCTGGCCACGCCCATCGTGATCGCCAAGTTCGGGACGTTCTCTTCGCCGAAGAATCCGGACGCCGCGTCCCGCCGGGTGATGCTATCGAGGGTCACCATCCGGGTACGGCTCGTCTTCGGCGAACCGGGTTCGTTGAACCCGATGTGGCCGGTTCGACCGATGCCGAGAATCTGAATATCAATCCCACCCGCGTCCTTGATCTTGCGTTCGTAGTCGGAGCAGAAGCCTTCCATCTCTTCGAGCTTCAACGTCCCGTCCGGGATGTGGATGTTCTTCCACGGGATGTTGACGTGGTTGAAGAACGTCTCGTGCATCCACCGGAAGTACGAGTGCGAGTCCTCCCGCGGCATCGGGAAGTATTCATCAAGGTTGAACGTGACCACCCGCGTGAAGTCGAGTCCGGCTTCTTTGTGGCGGCGAATCAGATCACGGTACAGCCCGACGGGGGTACTGCCGGTCGCCAGCCCGAGGACCGTGGGTTTACCCGCCGCGTTGCGGGCGCGGATCAGCTTTTCAATTTCCAGAGCCACAAATTCCGTCGCAGCGCCGCTGACGGGAAACGTGACCGTCGGAATCCGAGTGTGCGGTAAGTAGTGCTGAACAGCCATAGTGGGAGTGGAGGTCGTGGGTGGGGTGTTGTGTCGTATAGATGTTGTAGCAGCCGAACACCTAACGTGCAGAGTGAAGACTTGTTGCCCACCCGAACCGACTTCACCCCGTAGGCTTCTTCGTACCGCGCATGAGTTTCTTCAACGCCTCGTTCGGCTCCGGCGGATTGTCCAACGCCGCGAGGAACGCATCGCGATCCTCATCCGAAAGAACCAGCGGCTCTTCCTCAAAGAAACGCGGCTCGCCACTCGGCGCTAATGGCACGACTTTCATTTCAGATTTCCAGACGTGGTGACGGGGGTAACCTTTCGTGGCCATAGTTAATCACGATGACCTTCGTGTGCCATGTCACGAAACGATCCTCCCAATTTTCGCTTCATCTGATCGCGATAGTGTAACATCTCCCGCCCGATCTGAGCCGAGTCCTTTTGTGGCTCCGCTTCCGGCGGCACGAGCATCGCCACTACCTTGCCGCGATTCGTGCTCAAAATGCGATCACCGCCTGCGACACGTTCTAACAACTGCATGAGGTGAGTCTTCGCCTCGAATGTGCCAACCGTAGTCATGTCGAACTCCTAATCACCTAGTTTATCACTATAGTTTATCACAGTATCAGCAGCTCATTCAACCAGTCCTGAATTGTGGTGACATCCTGTTCCGCCCCACGCACAGTTTTCCGCTTTCAGTCCGCACGCTGACATGTCGCTTTCACGCCTGCACTCAACCGTTTCGGGTCGTTGTCGTGTTTCCCGACGCCCGTTGGTAGTTCACACGGGTCGTAGGACTTTTTCTCGCCGTGGCGGTTTGACTGCCTGCAACGGCGATCTAAGGTTCCGTCGTGAGTGAACCGCTGGTGCCCTTCGACGACGCGAGATGCGATGCGAAGAACCAGCCGTCACCTCAGTAACAGAACGAGGTTATCCCATGCTCGCCCCGATCACAAGAAGGATCGTGGAGTTCATCAAGCAGGAGGATGGAGCGACGGCCGTTGAGTACGCCGTGATGTTGGCCCTGATTATCGTGGTCTGCTTCATTGCGGTCACGGCGATCGGCCAGAACACGAACAGTAATTTTAATACACAAATTATTGGAAGTGCTCTCAAAAGTTCATCGTCCTGATTGGCCCAGCAGTACCCGAGTCGTGTGACACCTTTATCGTGACACGACTCAAAATGGATCGAACCGGTAATTTTTTTCACACCCTGTTTGGAGTTAGCTATGAACAAGATCGTAAAGAACGTCGTTGAATTCATCAAGAAGGAAGACGGCCCGACTGCAGTCGAGTACGCCGTGATGTTGGCCCTGATTATCGTGGTGTGCATCGCCGCTGTGACCGCCATCGGTACCAACTCGAGCGCAACGTTCTCGGCAGTCGGCTCCGCCATCAAGCCAGCCTCGAGCTGAGCCTGACGCGGGCCTCGTGCTCGCCGGTTGACGCAACCCAAAATCTTGAAGCCGAGCCGTTTTTCCGGCTCGGCTTCAGTTGTTTCTGGCACATCTGTTGTCTGCGTTCTACGGTTGACCCATCCGCTGCCCCTTCTCAACGCGAGGTTCCCCTGTTATGGCGAATGAATTGACGACGGCCCCGGCGCCGTCACTGGTTACCCCAATGGTAACAACGATGGTAACCCCCACGGTTCCCGTAGATGACCTGGGAATCG
>JANLRE010001072.1:0-2338 GCA_031368205.1 Fimbriiglobus sp.
ATGGTCAAAGAGAATCGGGCGTTGATTGAAACACTCCGCGACATGCTGCTCGAACATAAAAATATCGACAGCACCACACTCGGCAAATTGATGCCCGATAGCACCAGCGAAAACAAAAAACTGAAGAAGAAGAAAGCCACCGAGACCGGACCGGCCACGAGTTGATTTTTTACCGAGTATTCAGGAGACGCTATTGTGGCCGAGTTGCTGATTATCTTGCGCCGTGACCCCACGACCGGGAAGCAGAACATCATCATTAAACTCGAATCCGACCCGGATGCGTTGCCGATCGAGCACGAAAACCTGCACAGAAAGATCGTCGAAAAGCTCGTCGGCAAGGGCATCAAGGCGGAAGACCTCGGCAACATTGTCATCGAGCGCGAACCCCACGCCGAACCCGCCCAACCCGTCGGCAAGCCGAACGAACCCGAACGCCAGAAGACCGGCCAAGGGCAATAACATCACGCTGTCGTAACGCAAACCAGTTTCAGAACCCGACGGACCCGCATAGCCATCATGATTTTGCTTTTTCCCGATCTGGATACGTTTCGTCTGGTTTTGACCGGCGGGTTTGTCCCGGCTGACATCACGCTGTCGGACGCCACCGTATCGTTCGACACGGCAGGCCAACTCGCAGTGGAAACCAACGGGAAACTTCTCAAAAAAACCACGTCGGACCTCACCCGCCTTGGTGTGAACGGCGTTAAGCGACATCTCGGCGAAGTCGAATCGGTGTCGTGCTGGTTGCAAATTCTACCCGTGGTCCGTGACCCCGTGCCGCCACAACTTTCTTCCCAAGCTCCCGTTCTGTTTGAACTTGAAGCGGCGAACGATTTGCCGGTGATCGTCGGCGAGATGTTGCGCCTGGGCAACGATCGACAATCGTTCCGCTGGCTATCAGCCGATGAGGACGGCGACGACAAGCGGGTTTTACTGCGCGTCATCGGCCCGCCGTATTACACCCTGCTCCGGGCGTTCGATCAGACCGCCACGGATTCGGCAGGGGCCATTCGGGCCTACACGGAACACGCGCCGCGTGTGTGGGTTCAACTCGGTTTTACCCACCCGTTTGCCGCACAAATTAAGACCCACGAAGACCAAGCCGTCTTTTTGCGTCCCGGTCGTGAATGGGTTTACCTGCCGGAAGCACCGTACAACGACATCTACGAAATCCTCAACTTTCAACTGCCCGCCGATCCCGTCGATTGGGTCGAAGCCGAGGTGCGCGACAAGTTGACGGTGCCGTTACGGCTCGTGGCAGGTAACGCCGCCGATGCCCCGGAGATGTGGGTGTTGCGTGACGCGGCTGTCGATCAACTTGATGCCTTTGTGCGTGATGCGGATGAGCGAATTACACACCGCTTAAAATTTGCCGTCGCTTCGGATGCGAACGATCACACGGTCATCGTGCTGCGCGTCACTACGTCGAAGCTTGCCCCACCCGTGTTGCCACTGACGGGCGTCGTCGGCTTCAAGCCGTATTACAAGTTGCCAAATCTTTACCTCCCGATCGGCACCCGATTGCACCCTACCCTTCGCCGGGACGCGGTTCGTAAGTTGCTGGCCGACGACACAGACCAACTGGTGTGGTTGTTTCCGTCCGCTGATGGCACGTTCACCCCGGAAACGCTTCCCGAAGACTCGTTCCGACCCCTCGTCGATTGGGTCGATTACGTCATCGAGACCAATCACGTCTCGCTGTCGGCGTGGGTCGATGCGACCCGGTTCGACTTTGAACACTTCATCTGTTCCGATGCCAAGCCGCCGAAAGGCCCGGACGAGAAAGACGCGAAAAAACGCCGCACCAAAGCCGACGCGGACGAAGGGCCACTGGCACCCGCGACGCCGGATGTGAAGTGGGAAGCGAAGAAGACTGCCTCGAACGAAGATAAGCCACAGCCGCTGCCGTTCGTGATGCCAACGGAAGCCAAGCCACCCGGCGAATGGTTGTTGCGTCGGCAAGCTCTCGAAAAAGAATTCCTCGCGTCCGAGGGTGTACTCGATGCCCCGGAACGCCTCAAACTCTGGCCACAACTCGCGGAAGCGAACACCGGCTACGGCGACACGCAAGAAGCCGCGATTTGCTGGATCAACGCGATGTGGCAATACCCCGTACCGCCGCAGGCTTGGTTAGAAGGTTGGCTCCGGTCCGAAATTCCGGCGGCGACTTTGCCGATCACGGCTGTCGAGTTCGACAAGCGGATGAAGCTGAACGAACCGACGATTGGCGAGTTTCGGCAGTTTGCTGCGATGACGTTGTGGCAGAGTTACCAGACAAAACTGCCCGCGTGGTTCCTGGATCGTCTTCAACTCGTGCAACGGCACTTGGAAGCCCACG
>JANLRE010001078.1:0-2241 GCA_031368205.1 Fimbriiglobus sp.
GACCCCGAAGACGAAAGCACCCATCGGGACGTGGTACCGCGAGGTGGGTCAATCGGGGTTGATGATGGTCATGAAAATTACGCCCGAAACAATCACGATGACCACAGTGAACTGTCTCGATTTAGAAACGGGTCCGACAACACTCACGTTCAGCATGGTCGGGGAATATAGCGTCACGAAGGACGGCACGACGATTTACGGCTACATCCTGGGCACGGACGCTGGCATCGAAGGCAATCGAGGCAAACTTTCCGACGTGACGGTGACCAGCAGCACGATGACGGAACTCCGCAAAACGGAAGACCAGCCGTTTTCCTTCAACTTCGTGGTGATTGACGGTGAGTTGTTTGTGCGGAAGCTCCGGGGCGTTGGCAAATCGGTGCCGAACGACGCCGATCCGACGATGGGCAAGTACCGACTCGCCGGGCCGAACGGCCCGCCGAAGCTCACCCCAAACAAGACCAAGCCGCCGATCAAAAGCCCGAAAGAGGCAGCACCACCGACGCAAAGTAGCTTGAATACCGGCCTGGAACTGGTCAGCACCCTACTCGGCTGCAACGCCCAAAAGGGTGCGGGGATTGGCAGTGCGCTCGGGTCAGGCGTTGGTTCGCTGATCGGGGAAGCGACGGGTGAGCCGAAGAAGGGCGCGGCGATCGGCGCCATGTTGGGGGCCAGTCTCGGGGCAAAATTAGCCGTGCCACCCCAACCCGTCACGGTGAAAGAATCACCGAAACCAACGCCCAACCTGATTGCCCGGTTGCAAGGGATCACGCACTGGCTCGGCTTTCCGCCCACTGTCAAGGGCATGACAGTACCCAGCGACCAAGACTGATTAACACGCCAACCGCAGCAACCATTCGCGCAGGATCGCCGCCCGAATTTGGGCGGCGATCTCCGCTTCCTCAACCGTCACATGCTGAAACCGCACCGTCGTGCCCGGTCGCAATTGGGCCAGTAAATCAAGGTCCGCGCGGATGACATGGGCGACCTTCGGATAGCCGCCGATGGTTTGGCCATCGACACCTAACACGATCGGCAAGCCATCGTTCGCCACCTGCACCGCACCCGGCGCCACGGCCTCCGACACCATCTCCGCGTTGCGTTTGAGAAGTGGTTCACCCAACAGCCGCAAGCCCATCCGGTTGCTCGCGGCACTCACTTTGAACGGACTGTTAAAGAAGTCATCGTCCGGGAACCAATCCCGTTGCGGCCCATCGACAACCCGTAAAACAGTCAACAGCGGGAACGCCGATTCGACACCCAAACTCCGACCAACTGTTTGGCTTTCCATGCAAGCTAACACGTCACCCTGTCGAATCGGTTCCAGCGCCGAACAGCTACCCAGAATCGACGGCGATTGAAAGCCACCCCCGACACAAAGGTAACCTCGCGCACCCCGTGGCGTGCCACCAATCTTCAGCACGTCCCCCGCTCGCAACGTGAACGTCAACCCAGCCGGCACGTCACCCCGCCCCGAAACGGTGAGCGCGAACGGTGCCCCAAACACCACACAGGCCACATCGTGTTCGGCACGAAGTGTCGGCCCCACCATTGTGATTTCCAGTGCCACCGAATTGGGCGCATTCCCCAGCAACGCATTCCCCAACGCCAACGCCCCCCGGTCCGCCGCACCCCCCACCGGCACCCCGAGTGACCGCGCCGACGGCCGCCCCGCATCGACCAACAGTGAATATAAACCCGGATCAAGAACTGTCATGGTGTAATGTTATATGTAAGTGGTTGTTATGTAGAATTGAAAGTGGGTGCAGTCAAAGCCCACCAATGATCATTGGTGGGCTTTGGGCAACCTCACTCCATTATCTCACGCGCCAAACCAAATCCTCCACCAAACCAATTTTCCCCAGAATGGGCCGAATCTCCGCCATAAACCGCTTCGCATCCACCGGGTAGCCTGCGGTTGGCTTCAATGACGGCAGGTGCCGCTGCCAATACGTGTTGAATTGCAACATACACAGTTCTCGCAAATACTTACACAACATGGACGCCAATGCCACACTGATGCTACCGGAATCGGCGCGGGGTCGAAAGATGACACTCACATCCCGCCCGAGGTTCTCGATGTGATAGCGGCTTTCGGCTGCGGACTCGTGCTCGGTGACGATCCAGCCTTCGGCGAAGGCCCCTTGCAACAACGGACCGTAGAAGTTGCGGCCCCCTTGCTTGTCACAATACACGTGGATTTTGTCGTCGCCGGATAGCCCGTGCTGAAGCGTGGCCAAC
>JANLRE010001105.1:0-4342 GCA_031368205.1 Fimbriiglobus sp.
ACGCCCATCAGCCTCGCCCGCAGCACCGACGACGGCAAGACCTGGAAGCGCGTCAAAGACCTCGAAACCGAACCCGGCGAATTCAGCTACCCCGCGATGATCGAGACCACCACCGGCCAACTCGCCATCACCTACACCTGGAACCGCACCCACATCAAGTACGTGACCGTGGACCCGGCGGAGTTACGGAAGGGGTAGGGTGTGATTGGGCCGTCTTGTACAGTTGAAATCGTCCGCACTGCCTCAATGATAGATCGGCGCGAAGTCTGGTAAGTTATCAACAGCCGACAGAGATGGGGGTACCGTGGACATTCGCTATTACCACGACCCAGACACGGGACTTCCCCATATCTCCAGTCACGGTGTGACCGAGGCCGAGGCGGAGTTCGTGTTGCGACACCCTGGCGAAGATCAAGCAGGCCGTGACGACTCCCGACACGCCCTCGGCCAGACAGACGTGGGACGGTATTTACGAGTAATCTACGTCCCCGACGAGATCGGTGACGGTGTATTTGTCGTTACGGCCTATGAACTTCGTGGCAAACCACTGCAGGCGTTTCGGCGACGGCAAAGGAGACGACAATGAGTGAGCCAAAGTTTCCGACTGGCTGGGATACGGACCGCGTGAAACGGTTGATCGACCACTACGACAGTCTGTCCGAAGACGAGCAAGTGGCAGAGGACGAACAGGCCGCTGCGGGGCAGCAGTCTGGTCAAACCGTCGTGACAGTCCCTGATGCGTTACTACCTGCAATTCGACAGTTACTAGCGACTTACAAACCGGCCCCAGTATGAATTCGACTGAGCCAACTTGCCATCACCTACACCTGGAACCGCACCCACATCAAGTACGTGACCGTGGACCCGGCGGAGTTCAAGAGATAACCTTAAGATACTGATTGCGAAACATCACAACCGGGTCACGAGGTTGACGCCTGGGACGGCCGCGTGGTGCTTGCCCGACCCGTGGCGGGTGACCCAGTCGATGGCGGTGGCGGAGGGCGTGTCGAGTGTCGAGTCGTCCATGACGAGAACGCCGTCGGTACGATTCACTTGGGGTTGTGCCTCGACCCCGAGCGTGGTCGGGTCGGGTTCGAGGCGACGCCGCGGGCGGGTGAACGCATCGTGCGCCGGGGGTTCGGCCGGGTCCGGTTGCGTGGCGGTGGCTTAGCGTGCCGAGACGACGTTCGGCGAGGCGGTGACAAATTGGGTGGCGTCTTCGGGGTCCACTTTGGGCGCGTTCATGCCCGAACTGTAACCGCCAAATTGGCCGCGCGTAAACGACCCAGTGTCCCAACTGCGTAATACCTAACTTTAATAAAGTTGTGCGGCTTCTCCGGGTTAGTTGGGTTAGCAAGAATATCCGTGCCAAGGGCACTGTCGGTGTTGTGGGAACCATCGCGATAACAGGTCTAACTAGGCGGTCCCCTGAAGATTTCATCGCCGGGAAGTCGATGCCGGTTCGCGGAGATGTGCGAGGTGTCCGAAGGAAGAGGTAGAGACAGGGTTCGCCATGAGACGGAACCGACTCGTTGTTGTGTGGCAACAAGGTCGGCAAGGAAGACACCGGGAATTTACGGCGGCAAATTGTCACGGAGGACAGACCCATGCGCGGCATTCGCACCGCTGGGACGGGCGTTGGTATTGCGGTTTTTGCACTCAGTAGTTTGGCACAAGAACCAACCCGTTCCCCATCACTTGGCACGCCATCCGCCCCCGTTGCACGGATTGTAAGAATCCGTCCGATCGAACAAGCCTCCTCCAGTGTGATTTCGCGCGCCCAGACCTCGGACGGCAAAACGGGCACGCCAAACCCGATGATTCCGCCCGGTGGAATACCACTGGGAGGAATGCCACCAATAGGCGGTGCGCCGTTGGGTACGCCACGGCAATATCCTAACCCCACAGTGACGGCGGAAACCCAGAACGCCGCGCCGCCAGCCTATATGTCATCCCCGGCGCCAGCGGCCACGTTCACCTATCCGACCCAGCCACAAACCTACGGCCAACCACAAACTTACGGCCAGCCGCAATCCTACGGCCAGCCACTTCCATACAGCCAACCGTACACTGTTGGCGGGCCGATCCCCATCGGTGAACCGATCATTCTGAATGGTCCCATTCCTGTTGGTCCGCCCCAGATGATTGGTGGTCCGGTCAATGTTGCACCCGCTGTGCCGTCGGTGCTACCACTTGCCCCGCGGTTGCTTGGCAATCGCCCATTGTTGGGCGGAATAGCCCCACAGCTTGACGCACCGCTGTACGCCGGTGCCGTCGGTCCCTCAGCCTTACTCGCTGGTCCATCCCGGTGGGATTTTAACGCGGACTTTTTGCTGTGGTTTATCCGCTCGCCGTATGTGCCCGCACTGATTACCACCAGCAGCCCGCAGTTCAACGGGATCATCGGACAGGGTGATACTCGAATCATTCTAGGCAACGAACCGCTGACCACGACCGTCCATACTGGGGGCCGTTTCGGTACGACTTATTGGCTGACGGAAGATCACCGTTGGGGCGTCGAGGGGAGTCTGTTCTTCCTGGGTCGCAACGGTAAAAACTTCGAGACCAACACCAACCAGAACGCCTTGCTCGCGCGACCGTTTTTCAACTTAAACCAAGGTGTGCCGTTCTCGGAACTGGTCGCAGCCCCAGGTTTGGCAACCGGGTCGATCGCTGTCGTGAATGAAACGCAAATGTGGGGCGCCGATGTCAATTTGCGACGGGCGTTCTTGTGCGGGCCGTGTTCCAGACTCGACCTATTCGGCGGGTTCCGATTCTTGAGTCTGACGGACGGCTTGAGCATCACCGAGTCGTTTGCTCGCACGCCGGATTCGCAAACGTCCATCGGGGCACCGAACGCTTTATTTGGCACGGTGACCGATCAATACCGCACGACGAACCACTTCTATGGTGCCCAACTCGGTGCGGTCGGCGAGATTCGTCGCGGTCGGTGGTATCTGGAAGGGCGAGCCTCCGTGGCGCTGGGAACGGTTTTCCAATTAGCGGAAATCAATGGAGCGCAGATCATCCAGACGACCGCCGGTCAGACGGTGAACTCGGGCGGACTGCTCGCGGTACCGGGCGCAAACATTGGGTCATTCAGCCAACACGTCTTCGGGGTTGTCCCGGAAGCCGGTTTCAAAGTGGGCTACAACCTGACGCAAAATCTGCGGTTAGCAGTCGGGTATAACTTGCTGTATCTCAACAGCGCCATCCGCCCAGGTGACCAGATTGATAGCAATTTGGACGTGACAAAGATTCCAAACTTCCCGCTTCCCGGAAGTGTCCCCGCTCTGAATAATATTCACCCAACGCTACCGTTGCGGACAACGGGCGTGTTTGCCCAGGGGATCAACTTTACGGTGCAGTATCGGTGGTAGGATTACTTGCTAGGTCGAGGGGTCGGTGTGTTGATGTCGGGGAAGTCCAAGGTGTATCGGGTCGAAAGTTCGGCCCGAACCCTTCCGGCGGCGGCGAGGAAATCCCCAAGTTTGCTTTTCGCGCTACCTGCGACTCCTCCGGAGTCGAGGAAGCTGTATCGGGATCCCTGGGTGCGCGAAGCGCGACCCAGGGCTAATGGCTGAAATCCCTTCGGGATAAACGCAAGTCATGCATCCTGAAGGGATGCCAGCGATTAGCCTGGGGTTGAGCGCAGCGACACCCCAGGCACCCTCCACACAGCACCGAAACTGGATGATCTAAAACCCAACAAGCCCAACTTCCGATCCGCCTACCCTCACTCTGTTATCTCGTATTCAAGCATCACAATATCACGAATTGACAAGCCCGTAGAGTCGTGGCCCGAAGATAATGACGCCGATCAACACGGTTGTTGTGCTGGCGATTAGTACGGCACTAGCGGCGATGTCCAGGCACGGGTAGACCCGATCACGGGTCGGTTGGTCGAACCCACGGAAGAGCAGTTCGATTGAGCTGTTGATGAGTTCCGTTGTGAACACGAAGCCGATGCAACCGATGACGAAGCACCATTCCACTGCGGCACACTTCAACACAATCAACGCGGCGACGGCGAGAACGGCAAAGAACAAATGGACGCAGAAGCTCGATTGCCCCTGAACGCCGACGCGAAGCCCTTGAAACGCAACGGAAAACTTGCTCCGCCAATGTCGGCGGTCGCGTTCGGTTCCATCGTTAATGGGAGTTGGCATCGCGGTTGGCCGGATTGAGGTTGGCCGGATTGAGGTTACCGTTGTTGACCGAAGACGGGGCTGCCTGCCAATCGTCCGGTACTCAACCCCGCAAGGTTCGGGACGACCGCGAACTGGAAGCCCAAATTATTCTGCAAAGCGTTGTAAGAGAAGCCTAGTAGGACGGTCAAGTC
>JANLRE010001116.1:0-20675 GCA_031368205.1 Fimbriiglobus sp.
AACCCCCTGAGTGACGAGGATCGAAAGCGGGTCCGTGCCATCCCGACGCTGACGATCATTAACGGAAAGCCTGCGGCGGACTACTGGAAAGAATCGCAGAAGTGATGGCGCAAATCCGATACGCAGTTGCAGTGTATCGTGGCCTGTTAGCCCGACGTGCCAGCGAGGGGCCGACCGAACCACTCGCTGGCCCGTTTTGAAGTTACGCTTTCGGACTACCCCGAAGGGGTTCAATCGAACAGCCCAGGGTCGCGGCGCTTCGACGCGCACCCTGGGTCAGCCCTTACCCCGGAGGGGTTACATGTGCGCCACGAGGAACGATGGAACCCCTCCGGGGTACGGCCGGGGTGGTGGCGAGAACCCAGGGTGCGCGACGAAACGTCACGACCCTGGGCTATTGGATCAAACCCCTTCGGGGTAGTCCGATGGGGCTGCGGTTACGCGACTGACGCAACGGGACCGACCGCAACATTGATCCGACTGAAAGAAATCTCGCTTGATACGAAGGCACAAGCAATCCGAGTGACGCAGAACGTGCAACTTCAAAACGCGCCAGCGAGGGGTCTGCCGAAACGAACTCCACGGCGGACCAACTTCGTTCGGCATGACGGACCGGGGCGGGGCCGTCCCGACCGAACCCCTCGCTGGCGCGTCGGGCTAACGTGCAATTGTGTAATGTTTGTAGCCTAAGCCGAACACGGACCCGCCTGAAATCCGCCGATCCTTGCCACATGCGCTGTGCCATTTCATGCCCGTTCCCGCCCGCCCGCGTCGGGGCACCTAGGAAGAACGCGAGCGGTTGAATATCTTCACCTCCAGTACCACTCGTCAACCGAGTCGTCTCGTTCCATTCGTTTCGTGGAGAAAGCTGTGGGAACCGTCATTCAGTTTATTCTGAGCCTGTTCGGTCAAGGCGATAACGCCAAGATTGCCGACCTCGTCAAAAGCGTCCTGTTGGGTGGCAACAAGAATGCCGTAGTCGGCACGGATTCGTCTGCCAGTAGTGGTTCCCCGTTGGGTGGCTTGATGGAGCAGTTCAAGAACAAGGGCATGGGCGACCTGTTCAAATCGTGGGTCGGGTCGGGCGCCAACCAAGAGATCACTCCGGAACAAGTGAAGGAAGGCATCGGCCACGATAAGCTCAACGAGATGGCGCAGAAATCCGGGCTGTCCGTGAGCGACTTGGCCAGCAAGCTATCGAAGTATCTGCCGGGGGTGATTGATAAATTAACGCCAAGTGGCAAGCTGCCGGGGCAGTGAGCGTCGTGATTGTCGATTTCAATAACCCGCTGGGGGATCGCCGTGGCGGCTTTGCGAATCTTGTTGGCGGCGTCGGAAGTCGTGGGCTTTGCCAAGACCGGCGGGCTGGCGGACGTGGCCGGTTCCCTGCCGCGCGCGCTGGCGGGGCGGGGGCACCAGGTCGCGGTCATCATGCCGTACTATCGGGCGGTGCGGTTCCTCAAGAATCCGCCGGAACGCACGGACTTTGTTATCTCGGTGCCGATCGGCAACCGGAACCTGGCGTGTCGGCTGTATCGCGGCACGTTGCCCAAGTCCGACGTGCCGATTTTCTTTGTTGAAGCGCCCGATTACTTCGACCGTGACGACACCTTCCAAGGCCGGAGCCTGTACCAGCAAACGATGCCCGGCGGGTACAAGGCCGACTACCCGGACAACGCCGAACGGTTCATGTTCTTCAGCCGCGCCGTCCTGGAAGCGATCCCCGCACTTGGTTTCACACCCGACATCATCCATGCCAACGACTGGCAAACCGGGCTGGTGCCGGTGCTCTTGTCGGAAGTCTTCCGCCCCCGTCCGGGGTACGGCCACATCCGTTCGTTGTACACGATCCACAACATCGCCTATCAGGGGATGTTCAGCGCCGACGTGATGAAGCTGACCGGCTTGCCGGGGTGGTTGTTCAACCCGGAGCAACTGGAGTTTCACGGCCACTTCAATTTCTTGAAAGCTGGGATCGTGTTCGCGGATGCGGTCAACACCGTTAGCCCCACGTACAGCCGCGAGATCACCACGCCGGAGTACGGCTGCGGCATGGAAGGGCTGCTGATTCAAAATCAGCACAAGCTATCGGGCATCGTCAACGGCGTGGATTACGGCGTGTGGGATCCCGCCTACGACCCGTTCATTCCCACACCTTACGATGCCGAAACAGTGTTCGTGTCCAAACCGCTGAGCAAAGCCGAACTGCAAAAACGCTTCGGCCTCCCCGTCGAACCGAACAAGCCGATCTTGGGCATGGTCGCCCGCCTCGTGAGCCAAAAGGGGATTGATCTGGTGATGAGTGCGGCACCGGGCTTCCTGGACATGGGCTGTCAGTTGGTGTTCCTGGGTGAGGGTGACCCGGAGTACCACAACGAACTCGAACAGTTCAAAAACCGCTACCCGGACAAAGTCGGCCTGTACCTAGGGTTCAACGAACAACTCGCCCACCTCGTCGAAGCCGGCAGCGACCTGTTCTTGATGCCCAGCCGCTACGAACCCAGCGGGTTGAACCAACTGTATTCGTTGAAGTACGGTACGCCACCCGTGGTGCGTGCCACCGGCGGCCTCGCCGACACCATTGTGAACGCCGACGAAGCCAACCTCGCCGCAGGCATCGGCACCGGCTTCAGCTTCGTCGAGTACACCGCCGCCGCGCTGTACGAAACCGTCAAGTGGGCACTGAAACTGTACCGCGACCGCCCCGACGACTTCCGCAAAGTCATCCGCACCGCGATGCGCCAAGACTGGTCCTGGTACCGCAGCGCCGCCGAGTACGAAGCGTTGTACCGGCGGATTCTGTGAGATGGGAATTTCCGAGGAGAACACGATGAACATCACAACCGCGATGCACGAAATCGAAAATTGGACCGTGGACGATCAACTCGAACTCGTTGGTCTGATCTGGGACAAAATCGCCGACAGCGGCTGGCAACCCACGTTAACTGATGAGCAGAAAGCGGAGTTCGATCGCCGACTCGCAGCCCACGATGCCGACCCAACAAAGGTATCTTCTTGGGAAGATGTCGTCAAATACGTAAGAAGACCACGATGAGTCTTAAACTAGAAATCAGTGACGATGCCCGCGAGGAAATCGACGAAATCTTCGCGCTGTACGAGCAACGTAAGCTCGGACTTGGAGAGCAGTTTTTATCTGCATTGGTGCGACAACTCACTCGTATTAAAGAGAATCCCGAACTTTATGCGGTGTTGTACAAGCGAACTCGTTGCGGTTTTCTTCGGCGTTTCCCTTATGTCGTCTATTACAGAATTGAAGTTGATTCGATTGTCGTAATTGCTGTTCAGCATGGCCATCAAAACCCACGAGATTGGCGTCGCCGAGCTTAACTTCATGTCCACCCCGCTTCCGCCTGAATATCGTCGTTGTCCCGTGACGGGGCGTTGGGTTGTGATTGCGCCGGAACGGGCGGCGCGACCGATTACGCTTTCTCATGCGGCGCCGCATTCACGGGATGCCAATGGCCGGGCGGACTGTCCCTTTTGCGAAGGTAGCGAACACGACACGCCGGGGGAACGGTTTGCGATTCGTGTCAGCGGTACTGCACCCAACGGACCCGGTTGGCAGTTGCGAGTGGTGCCGAACAAGTACCCGGCGGTGCGGTCGCACTCGGAGCCGAAGTTCGCGTCGGAGCGTGGCTCGTTGTTGGAATCGCGTCCGGCGATTGGGCAGCATGAATTGGTGATCCCCTGTTCGCGGCACCTGTCGAACCCGGTGGACCTGACCGACGGCGAATTTCGGGACATGGTGTTGGCGTATCGTGATCGCATCTTGACGCATGCGGCGAATCCGCGGACGGCTTACGTGACCATCTTCCAAAATGTCGGGGCGGAAGCGGGGGCGTCGTTGGCGCATTTGCACTCGCAGATTGTCACCATGCCAATGGTCCCCGACGGGGTGCAACACGAGTTGGATCAATCGGCGGCCTACTTTGAACGGGTAGGAAAGTGCGTGTTCTGCGACATCGTGCGCGACGAGTTGCGGTTACGACAACGGGTTGTCACGGAGAGTCCGCACTTCATCGTGCTCACACCGTTCGCGGCCCGATTCGCCTACGAAATGTGGGTGTTGCCCAAGGCGCACGTTAGCCACTTTGAAACCATCAATCCCGAGATCGCGCTCGAACTCGCGGTCGTGTTCAAGGACATCCTCGGTCGGCTGGACGCGATGCTGCACAAACCGGCCTACAACTTTTTCCTGCACACCAGCCCAACACGAAGTAGTGCGATGTCGCATTACCACTGGCACTTTGAAATCATCCCGCGCACGGCGCGGGCCGCCGGCTTCGAGTGGGGTAGCGGTTGTTTCATTAACACGACCTCGCCAGAGCAAGCCGCGCTGGAGTTACGCCACGGTGGAGTTACGCCACGGTTCGCCTAAGATACGGTGATTGAACCACCAGCGCGGAGGCACCATGCGGATTGGCATTTTTGGCGGGACGTTTGACCCGGTTCACGTCGGGCATCTCATCCTCGCGGAGCGCTGTCGGGAAGAGGCCGGGTTGGACGAAGTTTGGTTTTTGCCCAGCTACAAACCACCCCACAAATCCGACCGCGAACTGACGCGGTTTGACCAGCGGTGCGAGATGGTCACCCTGGCCACAACCGGGCAACCGTTCTTTCGCATGGAGCCAATCGAGCGCGAATTACCACCCCCGAGTTACACCACGCAAACCCTCGCGGAGTTGAAGGACCGTCACCCCGAACACACCTTTGCGCTGGTCCTGGGTGCGGATTGCTTGCCCGACCTCCCCGGCTGGTACCAACCGCAACGCATCCTCGAACAAGCCGAATTGATCGTCGTGCCCCGGCCCGGCGTCGAGTTCTGGAGCCGCAACCAGTTGGCCACCGCCCTCGGGGTCAACGATGATCGCGTGCGAATCCAAGTCGTGACCTGCCCCCTCATCGAGATCGCCAGCCGCGACCTCCGCCGCCGCGTCGCCGACGGCCACACCATCCGCTACCTCGTCCCCCGCGCCGTCGAAGAGTACATCCGTGACCGGAAGCTGTACCGGGCGTGAACGACGCTGAGACTTGTCATTTTGAAAGAAGGGAAAATGCCCCAAGTCAGTTGTACTGGTCAGTGAATTCGAGGATACTCATACTGCGGTTAAGTAACAGGTGTTGTTCTGCGATAGGAATTGCGACTCCCACCACTGTTGAGGATTTTATGCCATGCTAATTTCCAGATGGAAAGTGACTGTCTTCGCGTTCGCTGTGTTGTACTTCAATAGCACTGCCGCGTGCTACTCGTTCACGGAATCCAACCTGCCCAATGCCGAAGAACCGAAGGCCACCAAGATTCAGGAACTCGAAAAAGAACGCGAGTTGACACTGAGGAAAATCGTGGCGCTCAACGAGGAACTCCGAACTAGGGGGATAGTTGGCGGAGGTTCCAGTGGTGCGGCGTCGTTCATGGCAGAATCGTATCAAGCGGAACGGGCTTGGCTGAACGCCCAATTGGCCCTGAGCAAAACCGATCCGGAACGGGTTGCCGTTCAAGACCAACATCTCAAACTCGCCAAAGAGCAAGAAGATTTTCTTACGAAACGGGTGACGGATGGAGTCGCTCGGAACCAGCCAGGCTTGTTGGCCAAGGCGTGTCGGCTCGGTGCGGAGATTGACTTGGAACGGGCCAAGGCGAAAGCGGGTGGCCAGCCCATTCCTCCCGACGACGCGAAAGACGTTCGGGTCAAGAAACTGGCCCAAGAACAAGTTGAAACGCTCCGCAAAGCCATTGCCCTCGACAATGAATTGCTAAATCGAGGAATCGTTGGATCTGACTCTCAATTCATTCATCAGCAAGTTCAGAACCAGCGTGCGTTGATGGCCGTTGAATCGGCTCTTTGTGAGAACGACACGGACCGGATTGCGGTCACTGAGAAGGCACTTGCTGTTGCGAAAAAGCAGGAGGAGTATTTTGCCTCGCGTGTGTTGGGTGGGATTGTTCGGGAGCAGTCCGTGCTGACAGCCAAGGCGAATCGGCTGGGTGTGGAGATTGACGTGGAACGGGCCAAGGCGAAGGCCGGTGGCCAGCCGATTCTAGTCGGTGACGCGAAAGCTGTTCGGATCAAGAAACTGGCCCAAGAACAAGTCGAGTGTCTTGATAAACTCATCACTTTCGATAGTGAATTGCGAGATCGAGGAGTTGCTAGGTCTGACAACTGGCTGCAACTCGCACAGAATCAGCGTGCATTACTGACTATCGAGTTAGCCCTTTGCGAAAATGACAAGGAGCGGGTGGCAGTCATCGAAAAGGTTTTGACTCTGGCCAAACGGTATGAGGATTTTGTAACGAAACTGGTCAATGGCGGAATCGCCCGCGAACAATCAGTCATGATTGCCAAGACGAACCGGTTGGAGTTTGAAATCGAGTTAGAAAAGGCGAAAGAGACGGCGCCAAAATAACGGCATCAGGGTCATCGGCTAGAATCGTCGCGCCGAATCACACTCTCACCCATCCGGGTTTCCGGGTATACTCCTTGGTGCGGTTCGGTGGCGATTCTGTTCGAGGTTTTCAGATGTTTCGTTTCGTGGGCTTGATTACCGCACTCTTATTCGTGGCGTCGGCAGCGGTGGCCCAGGAGGCGCCGACGGATGAAACCGTGAAAGCCGCCGTGGACAAGTTCCGCACGGAGCGGGGTGACGCGGCGAAGGCATTCCCGGCGGCGGAGTTGGCGAACGCGGATGAGCTTGTTGCGCGGGCCGATGTCGCCTTGAAAGAGGGGCAATTGGTCGTCGCGGCCCGGCTGATTCGGGACGCACGCTGGGCGGTCCCGCTTCAGCTCGTCAACTTGCCACCACACGTCGCGCGGGTGATGGGCGTCAGTCGGTTGCGGCATGGCGATCGTGTCACCGGGTTGTCATTTTCACCGGACGGCACGAAGTTGGCGTCCTCGTCGCGGGACGGCACGGTACGGATTTGGGACTTGGGCAACGGTCGGGAACTGGTCACCTATCGCGGGCATCAGCAAAAAACCGAGTCGGCGAATGAGCGAACCAACGTGTTGAAAGTGCCGAACGTGGTCTTCAGCCCGGACGGCTCCGTCGTGGTCGCTAGTGGTGAGCGAGACATTCACGTCATTGACGCGCGCACCGGGGACCGCAAGCAGATTTTGAAGGGGCACACGGGTGCGGCACGCGGGCTTGCTTTTGCCACAAATGCCGCGAACACCAACACGCTAATTTCCGGCGGCGACGACCGGCGTGCCGTCATCTGGGACATCAAAACCGGGAAATCCGTTGCGACATTTCCGAATCAATCCACCCGCATCGAGGCCGTTGCCGTGGGCGAAAAGGGCAAACTGTTCGCCACCATCAACGCGGCGGGTGAGCTTTACGTTTACCCGCTCACTGGCACCGTGAAACCTCAACTTCTGGGCACGACCGTGACCGATGCCGGTGAAGGGGGCTTCGGTATCGCGTTCGTGGGGGATACCAACGGCATCTTGACGGGGGGCGGGGACAACCAAGTGAAGTTGACGATGGGTCCGGACGCGAACAGCACGACCCCGACGAACGCCGTTCCGGTGCGGACCTTCACCGGGCACACCGGCAAAGTCACCTGTTTAACGGCGTCGAAAGACGGAAAGTCGTTCGTGTCCGGCAGTGCGGACCGCACGGTTCGGGTTTGGGACGTGAGTTCGGGAAAAACCCTGTGGACGTTCCAGGGCCACGCCGGGGCCACGGTCGAAGGCCGCGAAGTCGGCGTCACCGCCGTGGCCATTAGCCCGGATGGGAAGTGGGTTGCGTCCGGTGGCGTCGATGGCGGGATTCGGCTTTGGCCGCTGACGAAAGAAGACGAGCACCGCAGTTTTGCGGAGGCGACCGATTCCGTCTGGGCCGTCGCCACCAGTCCGGACGGCAAGCGATTTGCCAGCGCCGGGGCCGACCGCGTCGTGCGAATTTACAACACGTCCACGTACAAACTCGAAACCACGTTGAAGGGCCACAAAGCCGCAATCCCCGCGCTGGTGTTCGTCGGCAACAACCACGTCGCATCGGCGTCTGGGGACAAGCTGGTCAAGTTGTGGGACGTTGCCAGCGGCACGTCGAAAGATCTCGTCGGGCACGCCAGTGCCGTGCTTGCGGTCACGGCGGTTGCGAGCGGCAAGTTCGTCGTATCCGGCTCCGTCGATAAGTCCGTCAAGGGATGGGATGAGACGGGGAAACTGCTCTGGACATGGACCGGGAAGTCGGCGGTGTGTGCGCTCGCCGTTCGCCAAGACGGGCAGCGAATCGCCGTCGGGACTGCCGACGGCACGTTGACCATTTTGACCACCAACGGTGTCGAACCGAAGATCACCGGCAGCGTTCCGGCTCATGGCGGTGGCGTGGCGTGTGTGGCCTTTCATCCCGATGGTTCGCGGGTCATCTCGTGCGGCGGCGACGGCGTGACCCGAATTTGGGCGGTGACGGAAGCCGGTCCGGTCACGCTAGTCGGCAAGCTCGAACCGACGGTGCAAAGCGGCGGCCCCAACACGATCGCGCCGCTCTCGTCCGTGACCTATTCGCACAACGGCAAGCTGATCGCAACCGCCGGCGCCGATGGCGTCACGCACGTTTGGGACGCGCAATCATTCGCTGAAATTCGCGGCTTTCGTGCCCACACGAACTGGGTCACGGCTGTGACGTTCACACCCGACGACAACGCGATTCTGTCCGCCAGCGTGGATAAAACCGTTCGCAGTTTTGAACTGACCCGGCAGAATTCGTCAACCGCCGTCACGCACACCGGCCCGATTCAGTGCGTCGCGGTCAGCCGGGACGGTCAACTCGTCGCGACGGGGTCGAACGACAAATCCGTGAAGATTTGGAACCTGACGACCGGGCAACTCCTCACGACGTTGGCCGGTTCTACCGACCGAGTCAACGCGGTGAGCTTCGGCGCCAAGAACGAACTCGTCAGCGCCGGTGACGATCAGAAGTTGCGGTGGTGGTCGATCGAAACGGGCCGGGAACTTCGTAGTGTGAAGACCGGCGGCACCATCTTCAACATCGCGCAAAAGGACGGGAACTGGGCGGTGGTGTGGAACCGCGACCGGGAAAAATTCACGAGCTTTGAACAGTTCACCGACGACGGGAAAGCCCTGACAGCGGTCAACGATTCGGGCCGTGAAATCAGTTGTGCAATCCTCTCGGCGGACGCGACGCTTGGGATCACCGGCGGTGACGACGGCGTGGCGCGAATCTGGAATTTGCAAACCAAAGACCGTGTCGGCGGGGATTGGCCAATCTCAACTCACAAGCTCGTGGACTTGGCCGTCACGACCGATAACAAGATGTTGATAACCATTGACAGCCGCGGTGATGTGAAAGTCGCAGACATTGCCAAGCGCGCCGCAGGGGAAACGATCCACGCGGTGAAGGGGACCGTTGCGGGCCTCGTGGTCTCCCCGACGAACGACAAGTTCGCCACGCTCGCCGTGGAGGGCGACGTGAAAGCCTGGAGCCTGACCGGCCAAGAACTCCGCACCTGGAAATTGAACACCAGCCCCGCGACGGCGGTGTTCACACCGGACGGCAAGAAGTTAATCGTCGGCAACAAAGACGGCAGTCTGTTTGTGCTCGATCTGCCATGATTCCCGGAGAATACCTTTCACCACGGAAAGCACGGTAAGGACGGAATCAACCCGGACCGCCAAATGTCGTGTGTCGTCCGGGTCTGGCAAATTTTATGGCAAGTGTTTTCTCTTGGTTTTCGGCCCTGAAAGGGACGTTCTGTCAGCCCAGGGCCATGCCCTGGGGACCGGGCGACGATTAGGTTTTCGGTCCGATCCGGACGGCTCAGACCCAGAGGCATCCAACCGAATCAACTGTCCCTTCGAGCGTTCCCAGGGCATGGCCCTGGGCTGACAGAACGGCCCCTACAGGTCCGAAAACCCTTAGCAGTGTTGAGCAGAGAAATTTGCCAGACCCGTCTCGCTATGAAGTACGGTTTTGCTTCTGACTGCTTGATGGGTATAAACTATTCCCGTGACTTCCGTGGTGATGAATCCGGGTTGATTCCCGCACTGTTTAAGAACATTCTCCTATGAAGCACCCACTCGTCCCCCATTCACTTGCCGATCGTTTCGCGTGGGCAAGCCTTGCTGCCGGTGCTGCCGTCGTGGTGTACTTGCTTGCGGAGTATTGGGGCGCGAATCCGGGCTACGCCGATCGGTTCTTGATTCTGATCGGGGCGGGGTACGCGGCGCACTTGTTGGCGCCGTACTGGAACACGGTGCCACTACGCCCCCGTCCCGTGGTGGGCATTCCAGTGATGTTCGTCGGGTTCGGGGCGTTTGCGGTCGGGTGCTTTTTGTCGATGCAAATCGGGCCGCGACCGCTCTTGCTCTGGTGGCTGGCGACCGCGCTCATCACCACGGCAATCGGGTTCATCTTGGCCCGTCTCGGGGTGTCGCGGTTGCGGGCGGCACTGTTTCCGTTGCTGTTCCCGCTGTTCGCCTTGCCGATTCCCTTGCGTGTGCTGAACCCCTTGCAAGACCACCTTCAAGAAATCACCACGAGCTTGTCGTTCACTAGCTTTTCAGCACTTGGTTTCACCGTGCATCGGGAGGAGTTTGTACTGGATTTACCGGGTGGCAAACTCCGGGTCGAGGAAGCGTGTAGCGGCGTCCGGTCGGTCACGGCGTTGACCGCCATCGCCGCGTTCGTCGCTTTTTGGCAAGGCTTCGGGCCGGTTCGCGGGGGCCTGCTGTTCCTGGTCTCAATCCCGGTCGTCGCGGCGGTGAACGTCGTGCGCGTCGTCCTGAGCGGGCTGATCCAAGAGTCGATCGGGTCGGAGTACATCCGCGACGACTGGCACGAAGGACTAGGGTTTATCATGATTTTCGTCGGCCTCGCCTTGATCCTGTTGCTGGCGAAGATTCTCGGCCCGCGCGCGACCCAACCGGAAGTCGTGGCTCCAGTTTCGACCCCAGTTCCGTCCCCAATTTTTGAGTCGCGGTCATGCGGTTGGTGGCCGACCGGGTTGCTCGGATTCGGCATTCTGCTAACCGGCGCGGGATTTTATCTCGGCCAAACGGTCGAGGACCAAGCGGCCGTCACCGCCCCGCTTGACGACATCTCCCGGACCCTGCCGGGGTGGACGGGGATCCCCCTGCCGATCCCGCCGGTGGTCACGGAATTGCTGGCCCCGGATGTTGCGATTCAACGCCAGTACACCAACAACGTCGGCCAGGACGTTTACGTCTGGGCGTTCTATTGGGGTGCCGGGTCGGTGATTAAGGGCTACCACCACCCCGACGTGTGTTGGACCAATAAAGGCTTTGCAGCGACCTCGCAGTGGATCGAGCCGATTGCCGTGGGATCAGCGGGAACCGTCCCCGTGACCGCACGCGAATTTCACCAGGGGCGGGAGCGACAAATCGTTTTTTACTGGACCCAAGAAGGGCGTCGCATTTGGACCGATGACGACGAGCGCGCCGCAGAACGGCAGATGCTCGCGTCGTCGTGGCACGGCCACAAGTGGGTCGGCGATTTGCTGGGCGTCAAAACCGAAAAGGTCGGGGCACGACTTCAGGTCGTCGTGATTGTTCCGGCCGTGGGAACCACGGCCCGCAAAGACGCGACCGCCGTGACCCGGTTGATCGCCGAGGAACTGTACCGGACCTGCCCCTGGGCCACTCCGGAATAGCCGTGTGGTTACAGTTTTTGTTGCGCCGGGGATGCGTGTCAATCCAACACGAGCGCACATTCAGCAAAATAGCCCTGGGGTGTCGCTGCGCTCAACCCCAGGCTAATGGCTGGCATCCCTACCGGGATGCCTCGGGGTGATTATATCCCGACGGGGTGTTCCGGATTGGTTTTTATCCCGAAGGGATTACAGCCATTAGCCTCGGGTTGAGCGCAGCGACACCCCAGGCATGGGTTCCCGCCCAAACCAACGCATCCCGGAGGGATGCCAGCCATTAGCCTGGGGTTGAGCGCGACGACTCCCAAACACTCACTGCCACCGAAGCGATCGTCACAACGCCAAAACCAGGGTGGCGCAAAAAACATCAAGCCCGTGTTCCGATTAGTCTAAACCATTGCTACTTCAAAGTGGACGAAACATGTTTTCGTCAGAGCGGGTCGCAATTGTATGACGCCGGACAAACGCTTCATGTCATTTTCGGGCATTTTGTAGTTGTAAGCTGGTCAGTCGATGCTAAAACGTATTCATCTCCCACGCAAATACAGTACGCCCTTCGCCCAGATGTTGTAACGGTTCGCAAAGACGTACTCATTGTGCATCGCCATGATATTGTCTGCTGAGACGGATCTGTTTCCTGACAGTCTCTTTGAGCAAACTCGATCCGATGACGGTCGAGCTTGGTGGCTTGCGCACACGAAACCGCGTCAGGAGAAAGCGCTCGCACGCGATCTCTTGGACTTTGAAGTCCCATTCTTTCTCCCCTGCTCGCCGGTCCGGAAACGCATTCGGAATCGGGTGGTCACCAGTTACATTCCGTTATTCAGTGGGTATGCGTTTGTCCGCGTAACACCCGACGAACGACCGCGTGTTTATGCCGGCAATCGGGTTGCGCGCTTGGTCCCCGTTTTGGACCAGGATCGGCTTTGGTCCGATCTCGACCAGGTTCGCAAACTTTTGTTGCTAGGAGAACCAATCGCGCTCGAGGACCGTCTACAACCCGGCACCCCCGTGACAATTCGCTCAGGTCCGCTAATCGGACTAACCGGGACGATTGTTCGAGCCACTGCCGGACACAAGTTCATTGTGCAGGTGAACTTGATTCAGCGTGGTGTTTCTGTGACGGTTGACTCTGTGAGTTTGGGTAAACTCGGATAGTATGGCATTGTTTTGTTGGCAGGGAGACCATCGCTTGATTCTTGTCGCCACGATTCTCGTGCTAGGCTTCTGTTGCGGGGTTGCTGCAACACTGATCGCACGTACTGTAGCGCGGCGGATCGGTTTGGTCGATCGGCCCGACGGTCGGCGGAAGCTTCAGTCCGGCCCGGTGGCCGTTGCGGGCGGGATTGCGGTGTTTTTCGCTGTGGTCTTTGCGTTGTTGATCGCAGCGAATTTGATGGAACCTGTCGAATCGGCGGTTGTCAGCGCGCCACAAAAAACCTTGGCCTTATTGGTCGCCGCTTTCGTGATCGCGGCATTGGGACTGGTGGACGATCTCGTCAATTTACGCGCTCGCCACAAGATTGTTGGCCAACTCGGCGCCGTGCTAATCCTGGTTGTTCCCGGTGGTTTTCTCATCGAGCAAGTGACCGTTTTCGGTCACGTCATGATTCTCGGTAGCTTTGCCATCCCCGTCACCGTCTTCTGGTTCCTCGGCGCGATCAACGCCATTAACCTCTTGGACGGCATGGACGGGCTTCTCGGGACGATCGGCTGCATTATTTTCTCGACGATTGCGTTCATGGCTTTGGCCGGCGGACATCAGTTTGAAGGCTGGGTGGCGTTGGCAATGGTCGGGGCGTTGGGCGGATTTCTCTGCTTTAACTTGCCGCCGGCCACCGTTTACCTCGGCGATTGTGGCAGCATGTTGATTGGTCTGATCATTGCTGCGCTGGCGATCTCGGCCTCGTTGAAAGGCCCCGCCGTCGCAATCTTGGCGCCCTCCGCGTTGTTGGTCCTGCCGCTCCTGGACACGACCGCTGCCATTATCCGACGCAAACTCACGGGTCGCGGCCTTGCGGTTGCGGACCGGGGCCACCTGCATCACGAAATGCTGCGCCGGTTGTTGAACCGCTGGTGGGTGCTCTGCATCACGACGGCGTTGGGCGTGATTGGTGCCGTCGGCGCGCTGGCCGGGGCGGTCAACGATTGGTACGCGATTGTCTCGGCGGCGATCGTTGTGTTGATTTTGCTGACCACCGGACTGTTCGGGATCGCGGAAGTGAAGCTCATCAAACAACGCGCCACGGCTTACTTTCATGTGGCCCGTGGCAAACGAGACACGGTGGAGCTTTCCGTGCAACTTCAGGGCGACGCGGAGTGGTCCGGGTTGTGGCGCCAATTGGTGACAGCGGCGGACGAACTGAAACTGCAATCGCTGCGGTTGGATGTCAACGCGCCGGCGTGGCACGAGGCGTTTCACGGCCGTTGGGACCGGTCCGATAGTCGCCGGGATCTCACCGCCCACAGTTCGGTCTGGAAACTGGAAATCCCCGTCTATGGCTACAACCAGATCATCGGCCGGCTCTTGATCGCGGGAATGGAAACCAAAGTTCCGGTGGACGACCAACTCGCGCACCTGTCGAGAATCCTACACGCCACCGAAACAATCCTGACACCGCCGCCCCACCCGACCAACGACCGGGACCAGCGCCCGGCCGGGCCGGTGATCCCAATACCCGTCTCCGCCTGAGTGATTCGGGTACAATGTTGATGAACCCGCCCCATCGACACGACCGGACGTAACTGATTGGATTCCCCGAGTTCCCCGAATACGATCAATGGCCTCCTGACTGTTCCCCGGTCACAATACAGAGGAGCTTGTTCGTAGACAGGGAGGTGCTTGCCATGACTCATGATCGTAACATTTCTGCGGATTCTCATGGCGCCTTGGACGGCCCATCGGCTGGCACAAACCCGCTCATGGCGGTCGCCCGGCGGGCCATTTCGATGGACCCCCATTTTGACGCGGACCTGCCGACGGTCGGTCTGAACCCGGTCGTCGTCATTACGCGCCGGTGGCCGTTGCTGTTGGTCGGGTTGGTCATCGGCCTGTTGGCCGGCGTCCTCATCCACATGACCGGCACGCCGGCGTACCAATCGGGCGCGCAGTTGCTCGTCTTGAAAAAGCGCACGGACATCGTCGGCCAAGGCGGCGACGTTCGGGTGGGTGTGGTCGAAGACTACGTCGCCACGCAACTGACCCTGATTAAGTCCGAACGAATTCGCATGTCTGCCGCGAAGGAACTGCAGAACTTGCCGGTGAAAAACCCGCTGCCCGAAGACCCGTATGCCGTGGCCGGGATGATCCAAGCGGGGTTGAAGGTGGACCGTGACAAGGACACCACCAGTGCCAGTGGCATCGGCAGTGGCGTCGTCCTCCTATCGTTCCGGGGGCCGGACCCGACGGACACCAAGCTCTACTTGGACGCCGTGATTAAAGCGTATTCCGGAGAGTTGACCGGCGTCTACGACACGGCAACGCAAGATCGAATTGCCGTTTTGGAAAAGGCGTTGGACGCGAACCTGAGAGAAAAGCAACTTGCTGGCGCGGCACTATTCAAACACCAAGTCGAGTTGAGCGGGATCACGACGGAAGACGTCGTGAATGTGCGGTCACGGGTCTCACAGCAAAAGGACAAACTCAATCAACTCCAGTTGAGTAACATCGAAGTCAATAGTCAACTCGAACTCATTAAGCAAGCGGGGAACAACCGCCGGGACCGAATCGCGGTGATGGCAACACTGACGGGGCAATCTAAATTCGGTACCGTCGGCGAACAAACGGGCTTTGAAAACTCCTTGAAATTATTGGAAGTTCAACGCAAGGCGTTGTCCGAACGACTGGGCAAAGATCACCCCCAAATGAAGGAACTCGAAACCCAAATTGAGTTCTACAAAGCGGAAATTGCCCGCCTCAACCCGGACGATCCCAGCGGACAACTCGACGAACTTGCGGCGATTGCTAAGCAACGAGCACAGTTGCAAAAAACGAACGAACTGCAAATCAAGAACTTGGAAGCGCGACTCTTCAGTGACGAAAAGACGCTCATCAGTGCCGGGGGGATCAAGAGCAAGATGGACGTCCTGACGGCACAGATCACGCAGTACGAATCCGAGATTAACCGCCTCAATTCCGACAAACGTTCGACACAAGTCTCCACGGGAGCAGGTGGCTATAGTGCGTCCGCGATCACGCCGCCGAGCATTGGCGCGAAAGTCGCGCCAGTCTTATTTCAGTCCTTGCTAATGGGGTTAGTGATTGGGTTAGGATTGGGCGGGCTTGGGATGTTGATCGCGGAGTTGAACGACAAGAGTTTCAAATCCCCTGGTGAAATTCGCCGCCGACTCGGGTTGGCTGTCATTGGTCACATTCCGCGCATTCGGCTCGAACTTCCCGGCGGATCCGAAGCGCCCGGCGAATTCCAACCGGCACTCGTCGCGGCGGTCCGACCGCGTTCGATGGAAGCCGAAGCCTACCGTGGCATCCGCACGCAGTTATTGTTCAGTACCCAGGGTCTCGGGCACCAAGTGATTCAGGTGACGAGTCCCAACCCCGGCGATGGCAAATCGACGTTGGCAGCGAACCTGGCGATCACAATTGCCCAGGCGGGCAAGCGCGTGGTGTTGGTCGATTGCGACTTCCGCAAACCGCAGGTGCATAAACTCTTCGGCCTCACGACGAACGACGTGGGCGTCGCCACAATCATTGCGGGCAACGCCCCGATGGCCAAGGCCCTGCGCCGCTCCCCGATTCCGAACCTCGACCTCATGCCGTGTGGCCCGCGCCCCGAGTCCCCTGCCGAACTCTTCATGACGCTCCGGTTCCACCAACTCTTGACGGAACTGAGAGATGCGTATGACTACGTCATCATCGACACCCCGCCGATCCTGGCCGTCAGTGACCCGGCTGCCATTGCGTCCCAGGTTGATGGCATCATGTTGGTCATCAAGCTGACGAAGAATTCCCGCCCCAGCGCCGAACGAACCCGTGAACAACTCACCGCAATTGGTGCCAACATTATCGGCGTGGTCGTGAACGGCGGGAACACCAGCGCGCAGGGCTATGAAGGCTACAATTATGGCTCCGGCGGTGGCTACAAGTATGCGGATTACGAGTACGCCACCGATTACCACGACGACCCCGCACCGAAGTAATCGGTCCGCTCGCAACGCCTAACGATCGCCACCAGAATGCTTCCGATTGCTGACACGCATGTGCATTTGCTAGCCGGGCTGGACGACGGCCCGGTGTCGGTTGACGAAGCCCTTGCCATGTGCCGGATGTTGGTCGCCGAAGGCGCCCGCCATGCCACTGCACTTGCGCACCAAAACCCAGACTACCCAGACAATACCGCGACCCACCTTCAAAACGCTGCGGCCGAACTGGCAGCCGCATTAGTGGTTCGTCAAATCCCGCTGTCGGTTTATCCGACCGGCGAAGTGATGCTCTCGGTGAACACGTTCCCGGAGTGGAAAGCGGGACGCCTTCTCACCGTGGGCGGGCACGGTCGGAGTCTGCTCGTGGAAATGCCACACGACCTGTTCTTTGACGTGCGACCACTGGCAGCGGAATTGAAATCGTCCGGGGTCCGCCTCATCATCGCCCATGCGGAGCGGTATCCCGAATTGATCTTTGATGACGAACTCCTGAACCAATTCCTGGCCGCCGGGTGTTTGATCCAAGTGACCGCCGCCGGACTCGCCGCCCCCAGCAGTTTAGCCCACGAACGCGCCTTAAAAAACTGGGTCAAACGCGGGATCGTTCACCTCATCGGCAGTGACGGCCACAACCTGGAACGCCGTCCGCCTCGGTTGCGGGCGGGGATGCAAACCCTGGCCCGCTGGGCCGGCCAATCCGCCGCCGACCGCATCGCCGGCATCTGGAGCACCGCCATCCTCCAAGGCAAGCCCGTCAACCCGCCCGCCCCGCTGCCCAAGCCCCGCAACTGGTTCGCCCGACTGTTCGAGGGGTAAAATGAACAAAAGCCCACGAACGATCGTTCGTGGGCTTTCTGGGTTGTTCGTGGGCCTTCTGGGACTCACTTCTTCTCACCCAACTCGGCGGCATGGCGTTTCGCCTCTTCCGTAGTACGCAGCATCCCCACAACTTCGCGCCACGCCGCTTTCTTGTCCACCTGCTGACCCACACTAGTCAGGATCAACTTGCGTTCGCTTTCGGTCGGCAACCGCCCCAAGTTCATCGCCGTCAGTAACTCCAAAATCTGCCCATCCGACCGCTTGCCATCGACGACGGAATCGACGAACTTGTTGAGTCGCCGAACCGAGTCCATGTGATCTAAGAATTTCTTGCTTTCCTCAACTGAGATGCGTAACAGCGTCATCTGCGCCGAAATATCATCTACCCCCGTCTTGATCTTGACATCGTCCATGATTAACAAAGTAATTCTGTAACGCTCATCGACCTTTTTAGCTCTGCAGAAATATTCTTTCTCGATCCGTGACGGCGATCGACCATACGCGACTTTCATAATGCGGGTTAAGAACTCGTCGTCCGAGGTGGTCAGGGTGACGGGTTCCGTCCAAAACCGCTGCTCGGGTTGCAGAGCCGCAGCGAATTGATGGCACGCAGCGCAGTTGGAATCTTTCGCAAGATGGTTGTGCACTGTCGGTGTTGGCGGCTTGGCGCTGATGTATACCCGATCGCCGATCGCCAGAGCATGGTTGCTCGCCAATTGCCCGTTGACCAACACGTCTCGGAGAATGGTATCGTCGCCGGATTCAGACTTCCTAGCGATCCAGACGCTCGGGTTCGGCCCCATGTCTTTCACCACTTCTTTGGCACCGCCGAGGTGATGAATGGCGTCCGATAAGTTTTGCTGACCCGTGAAGGGTAGCCGATAAACCTGTTCGGCCTTGCCTGGCATCTCGCGGATGACGTAGACCGACTTGCTGTTGAACGCCAGGACCGTGACTTTAACGGTGCCGTCGGGCCAACCGGCTTTTGCCAAGTGTTGATTCACGGTCTTCGTCGCTTCGGGAATGGTAAGCCCGGTCACGTTCAAGATCCCGGCGGCGGGGTAGAAACTCTGCAAGTTAATCGTGCCGTCGGGGTGGACCATGAATTGACGGGGCTTCGGCATTTGCCCGACGATCCCAGTTTGCGATTGGATGCCCAGTACGTCCGGCGGTTCGATGTGGTACTCGTTTTTTGCTTGCAAGTTCGCAATCCACCGCGTGTCGAGCCGTGCTAGTTCCTGCTCGATGTGTCGTCCGGTGATGAGCGTAGTCAAACCCTGAATGCCTACACTCGGACTCACCTCATCCGTCAGCCACCCGACCACTTTCTTACGTTTCGTACCATCACCATCTTTCACGAAGTAGTCGGTTTCGACGACGCTGGGCGGGGTGCCGCGGAGGTCGTTGCAGACTCGTTTCAGGAACTCTTCGTCGCTCAAGTTGGGGCCAAGAACGGGCTTCGCGGCGGCGGGTTTGACTTTGGCGGCGTCATCGGCTTTGACCAGGGACTGCGTCCCGGCACTGAAGCCGGTTGCCAGGACCAGCGCCGTCAGCACGCCGACCGTGGCGGCTTTGAGTTTCGTGAGCAGCATCATTTGCAACACTCCATCGGTTAATTGAAGCACGGTTGCGGGGACGGACCCCGCGAGCGGGCCGCCACAGGCGGCCAGTATTGCGACTTCGACGACGGCCTCGGCCAGGATGACCGGGACCGTGGCGTTAGCTTGGTTCGCCAGTACGAGTGCCAACCCACTTGCTGAAAGCGTAATCCCACGCTCCGTCAGGCGCTCCGCGAGCAACTGTCTGGCTTTGCCGATCCGACCGGCCAGCGTGGCGGGTGCGATCCCGAGTTGCTTGGCGACATCGCGTTGCGACCGGCCTTCGAGGTCGCACAACACGATCGGCAACCGCAACTTGTCGGGTAGCTTCGCCAGTTCCGCGTCCAAGATTGGTTGAAGATCGGACCAGATTTCGGCAGACGTTGGGGCGATGGGTTGCGAGGCGGACTCCATCGACGTTTCCCTCGTCGCTCGCTTGGCCCGAAGTGCCTTGGCTTTTAATGCCGTGCGGTACGCCACCCCGTAAAGCCAGTTGCCGACTTGCGCACGGGGCCGCACCACATTGGCTCGCCGAGCCAACACCAAGAACACGGCTTGAAACGCATCCTCGGCCAAGTGCGAATCCCCGATCACCCGGCGGCACACCCCAAGCACCATTGGCCCGTGTCGCCGCACCAGTTCGGCGAACGCGGTGGGGTTGTGCGACTCGACGAAGACCGTCAGCAGTTCCCCGTCGGTGCGACCAATGGCATCGGCTGCCAGTGCCATTCGCCGGAGCGGTGCAAATAGGTGGGAAGCGGGCGAACGGGTAACCATTGGGGCAGGGCCTTTCAAAAGCGATTGTGTCGCATCAGGTATTGCCGGGAAAATGCTCTGCGCACGGAATGCTGGCAAAAAATCCGCCAATCGGGGAAACTGTCCAGAAATCCGACAGTCGGCAACCGCACTCCGGCTACACTCTACTATGTGACGGTGTCACGCTTCGGTTGACACATCAAGATCCTGCTCGGGCCACAAAGAACAAATTTATAGAAATCTGCATAAAAACCAGTTCAGTTGTCGTTTGTTGTCGCAGTGCAGTTCCGTTCAGAAGTGAAGTTTGCGAAACCCAGCCACCTAGGGCCACTATTCCCCACACCCAGCATAAAACCGCGACAGCATTTACTCCGCTGCACGAATAGTCACTGTTCTCTGGAGCGAATCGCGAAACTATTTTTCACCAATTAGCAAGTTGCGTCTTGACAGCAAAACAGAAGTCACGATAGTGACACTTGGAATTGAGAATGTCAATCAATTCTTTATGACAAATCCCGTCCCCTGTCCGGAGTTCTGACATGACGTTCAAGTTGCGATGCGAGAGCTTAGAAGCTCGCGAGAATCCAGCAGGCCCAATTATCCTTCCGCCGAGCGGCGACCCTGAAAATCCGTTCGGGCCACCGAACCACGACGAACCACCACCCGCATCGCCACCGCCACCACCGCCA
>JANLRE010001160.1:0-3354 GCA_031368205.1 Fimbriiglobus sp.
AACCCCCGTCCGGCCAACCGCCGACGGATCGTCCCGCTCCGAATCCGTCAATCGCACCACATCCCGCTTTCGCATGGCACACTCCTTGTGCCTCGCAGAATCCCCAATTCAATCGAAACCGACAATCCGAAGTTTTAGCTGTGACGCAGCACTAGTAGTTAACTGACCACTACTGCTGTTGGACGAATCCGGCGGACCAAGCCCACGGCACCCAGACCCAATGCACTCAAACAAAACATCGTGGCGGGTTCCGGGACCGGGGTGTACGAGATGACCACGTCGTCAATTTGCGAGTTGATGACGCCCGAGGCGGCAGCGCCTGACCCGTTGAACACGTACAAACGCAAAGTCACAATTCCGGTGCCAATATTAACATTGCCTGTACCATTTACTTGAGGTACCCATGTGTTAATAGTGTTTACTGTGCCAGGTATCAGTTCCGATGCAAAGCTATCAGCACTGGATCGTAGCGAGTATTTTAACGCACCGGTAGTAGCTCGACGATAATTGAACGTGAAGTTGTTGAGTTGCAGACCACCCACTCCTGAGTCAGTTAAGGTGACTTGATAATAAGGTGCCGCAATATTGAACGTCGTGAACGCATTATTCACTGCGGTGCCGAGGTTGAATGCCCCAGATGCGCCAAGGTTGTCCGAAGGGTTTGTCGTCGTAATCGGTGTTGCAATCGCCCCAAAGGAGTTAGCGATCGTGAACGACCCGGCAATCGCCCCAGAGCCAGTAGAAGAACTGGCTGTGGCGTTAGCCACTGCGGTTCCGAAGTTCCAGGTGAACGTGCCTTGCGCTGAGGCAGTCGTTGGAACTACCAGAATTGCCGCAAAACCCGTCAGTAGCAAGAATCGGCTAAACATTCAAGTGTCCTCAGTCACGATGCCAGATCGATAACCCGCGTTAACGAATTCCTAACATGTTACAGCGCCTGGGTGGGGAGTGAATAGAAAAAGTTAAAAAACTGGTAGTTTGTAGCAACCTGGTAAGATTTTCGATTCGGGTTGTTAGGGTAGATTAGGTTAATAGGGCTGAATGGGTCAATTATCTTTCGTCATCATCGTCTTCGTTTTCGGCTCGCTGCTTCCGACGCGCTTGTTTGCGGGCTTGATGTTCCTCCCAATCGCGGTCCCTGTCTTGTTCCAGTGCCTCAACAAAGTCCTCATGCACATTTTTGAGGCGGATCACTCGATCCGTGATTTTCGTGACTCGAACGTACCGTTGTTGCCATACGATTCCGATGATGAGCGAGGCGATGAACCAGACCGCGGCACCAAGAACCACTACTAAGACGTAGTCCGCCGTGTTTGGATTTCCGGCCAACACCACCCCGGCACCGATGCTACCCGCGATCGTCCCCAACAGGCTCAGCACGAGAAACAGTTCCGGGGCTTTCCAGTAACTGTTGTGTTCCTCACACACCGGCAAGTACACCACCCGTGACTTGCGCAGAATCGCGGCCACAATGATGTAAACCACAATCCCGGCCGCGATCAACGCGAGCGTCCACGGCGGCGTCCAGGAAAAGTTGACCCGTTTCTCCGCGTCCGCCGGCATTCCGCACCGGCAACAGACCTTCGGCAAAATCCCCGAATCGGTCTCGGAGTTCATCAGCGTGACGATTGCCATGAGATTCTCACAACGGGTTTGATACCATATTCAACGCTGAACCACATAGTTTCCATGTTCTACGCACACGAGGCATCCGATGATACGCCGAATCTTACTCAGTTTTACCGGAGTTGTTGTCGCGGGCTTTGGGTTGACTGCCCAGGAGCCGAAACCGGATCGGGCGGCGAAGTGGGAGAAGGAAATTGCGGCCATCGAAAAGCGCTTGACCGACAAGCCGCCGATGGCGGATCCGATCTTGTTTGCGGGAAGTTCGAGCATTCGGCTTTGGGACGTGACGAAAGCGTTCCCGAAATCGAACGTGGTGAACGTCGGGTTCGGCGGGTCCGAGGTGCGGGATACGACACACTTCGTTGAACGAATCGTGTTGAAGTGGAAGCCGAAGGCCATCGTGCTGTACGCCGGGGACAACGACATCGCCAGCGGTCGGACGCCACGACAGGTCAGCGACGACTTCAAGGAACTTGTCAAAACCATTCACGCCAAGTTGCCGCAGACCACGATCCATTTCATCGCCGTCAAGCCCAGCCCGTCGCGGATGAAACTCTTCGACAAACAAACCGAAGCCAACAAACTCGTGAAGAGTTATTGCCAGACCGACGCCAAGTTAAATTACATCGACATCGTCCCCGTGATGCTGATGCCCGACGGCCAACCGAACCCAGAACTCTTCCAGAAAGACAACCTGCACCTGAACGAAAAAGGCTACGCCCTCTGGACCACCGCAATCGGGAAAGTGATCAAGTAGCCGGGGTTGGGTGAGCATCATATTTGTAGGTGGAAGTTTCTCTAAATCTTCGTTTTCAACCCCGGTGGGGTTGAAAAAAAAACGTGGCCTTTTTTGCCCAGGTGAATGCAAACCCGTCCCCCCCCGCGCCGATGCCGCGCCTGCATAAACCGAACTGAGTGACGCACAACGTGCCGGGTGAAGTGGGCTTTCTGCTTGTCGATGTTGTGGCTATCGCGTTAGTCTAAGCACACCAATCGAAGTTTGTGTTGGTGCTGTTTCGCTGGATTCGCCCTCGATTGGGATCCACACCGTCTGTGTGTAGGAGACCGAGTTATTATGCCGCCGCGTATTCTTGTCCTGTACAACGAACCGACCCTTCCGCCCGATCACCCGGACGCCGATTCCGAACACGACATCCTCTACACCGCCGACACCATCGCGCGGATTTTGCAACAAGCGGGCGTCGTCGTCGAACGACTTGGCATGACGGATAACCCGGCGGCTTTGATCGCGGGCGTGAAGGCGTCGGCGCCCGATGCCATCTTCAACCTCTACGAAGGTCTCGCGCAGTGGGGCAACACCGAGGCGTATGTGTCCGGGTTGCTTGAACTGCTACGAATCCCGTTCACGGGTTCGCCGACGCAACCGCTGTTGATGTGCCGCTCCAAGCCGCTGACCAAACAATTGCTGGCCGGTGCCGGGTTGCCGACCGCGCCCTTTTTTGTTGTCGAAGAAGGGCGCGTACCGAAGTGCCCGATCAAGTGGCCCGTTATTGTGAAGCCAGGGCGTGAAGATGCGAGCGTGGGCATCGACCAAGCCAGCGTGGTGACGAACCAAAAGCAACTCGAAGCGCGCGTCGAGTACATCCGCACCACTTACGGCCCGTCGGTTTTAGTCGAGCGGTTCATTCGGGGCCGGGAGTTCAACGTCGCGCTGATCGCACGGGATGCGAACTCACCACGCTGCCGTTTTCGGAGATTCTGTTCGTG
>JANLRE010000007.1:0-2604 GCA_031368205.1 Fimbriiglobus sp.
GAGGCATCTAGTAACGGACTAATCCGAAGCAGCAGGAACGCGCCGAGGTGGACGGACAAGGCGCCGTAAAACACCGCGCTCGACGGCGTCGGCCCTTCCATCGCACGGGGGAGCCAACCACTAAATGGCACCAACGCGGACTTCCCTGCTGCCGCGATCACGAGCAACCCGCCGACCAGGAAGGCTTGCCACGATGTCACGTCCGACTTGCCAAACGGCCACGTTGGGAGGTCAAGCGGGGACACGCCGATTGGCTCGCCGTAGCCGGTCAGTAAATCAAAATCGCCCGCGCCGCTCATGTGATGGAGGACGATCGCGGCCAGCAACAACGCCGCGTCAGAGATGCGATAGATCACCCAGATGCGGAAACCGTTTCGGACCGGCGCTGGGCGTTCGTGAAAGTAGCCCACCAGCAAGGCGCTCGACAGGCCGACGAATTCCCACCCGGCGAACAGCGTCTCGATGGTGCCCGCCGCACCGGCCATCAGCATCCCCAACAGGAACAGCGAATAGAGCGTGAAGAAGCGGTTGTACCCCGGTTCACGGTGCATGTACTTGCTGGCAAACGCCCCGATCGCGCCGCACAGCACTAGCGTGAGGATTACGAACGGTATCGACAGCCGATCGAAGACGAATTTGATGACGAAGTGGTACGACTCTTCGTGTTCGCCATGCCCGCCGATGGAGACCCAGTTCCACGGGCCGACCACAACGTGCCGCGTGTCCGTGGTGAGCATCACGGCCAGGATGGCGAACGTGGCAATCAAGGAAACCGACGTGGTGATGTAGACCGCAACGGCGGCTGTCGATTCGGACAACTTGCGATCCACCAGCGTGGAAACGCCGAGTAGGGCGACTAGCACGACCGGCGGCGCGAATACCATGACGCCCAGCACGGTCGTGATCGTTTGCAATTCGAGCATCGTTTTTTTAGCCGATAACGGCGAACTCCAAGTGGTCCCGCCAGCCGCGATACCAGTCGGCGGACGTGGGGGCTTTTGGCAAGTGCGAGGCGTGCAAGGTGTACGGTTGAAAACGGCCGTCTTGGTAAACTTGGATGGCACCCGATTCGGGGTCGAGGGCCGTCATCTGAACCCAACCGTTGCGGACCATCCGCCCGATGACCTCGCTGCGGGCCATGATGCCCAGAATCACATCGGGTGTTGTTTCGACGACGAATAGTAGCCGAACCGGCTCGTGGATCTCGACCATTTGCCACGGCAGCCCGGTGCGGAGGTCGCTCGCCGCGCCGTCCATCACGCCGAGTAGGGACGTGACGTTGTGGGGGAGTTTCGTGCCACTCCCGTACCCTGGCGAGTCGATGTGGCAGAAATAATATTCCAGGTTGATGCCCGCACACACCGGCACCGCCGCCCCGAGGAGCCGCATCAGGGTGGACCCGGTCGCGTCGTCTTGGGTCGGGTCGTAGGACGTCAGGAACGGGCGTCGGTCTAAAAACAAACCGCGCGTGCGTTCCCGTCGCCCCACGATGCAGATGGCGTTCGTCGCGTGGCCCCACTCCGGCCGAACCTGGGCCAAGTCCTCGGCCCGGTCGTCCACGTGCTGGCGTGCCGCGGCTGGCGTGATGTCCAGCGGAGCGGATTGAAACCGCCGCGCCCGTTCGTGCGCGTTCCGGGCGACCGCCGCCTCGATCGACGGCAGCGTCGCCTCGTATTCCGCGCGGTGGGATTCGGGGATGGCGTCGGTGTCGGCAAATTTAACGTACTCGTTGGAGGTGTTGTGCAGCCCGCCGACGAACACCGTGTCGGCGGGGACGGCCAGCCCGCGCGCCGCCAGCCCGGCCCGGACGCGCGGGTCGTTCAGAAATTTGGCGACCACCCGCCCGTTCGGCCCGCCGACGCTGCCGCCGCACGCCCCGCAGTCGTGGGCCGATTCGTGCGGGTTGTTCATGCTGTGCGACCCGTGCCCCAGCGTGAAGACCAGCCGCGCGAAGTTCCGCGTCAGCCCGATGTCGCGCAACAACTGGCCCGCAATCCCCGTCATCTCTTCGACCGTAAACCCGACGCTTTTGCCTTCGGGGCCGGCGTCCGCGTCCGCCCGTTCCAACCGCAGGCGGGTTTCTTTCGGGGCATGAGTTAGCCACGCGGCCCGGCGGTGGAGGCGGGCCGTAAGCCGGGGGAACAAGACGCGGGCGACTAAGGGGAACGTCGCCAGTACGCCGAACGTGGCGGAGATGACCGCCCCGAGCGCGAACCCCCGCGTGCCGACGTGGAACTGGTGCGCCGTGCGACCGAGCGCCCGGCGGGCCTGCTGCGCGCGCCGCGCGCTCCCCTCGTGTTCCTCGGCGGGCTGTTCCTCGACCCAGTGCTTGGGGCGAACGACGACGGGGCACAGGGGGGCGTACCGCGCCTCCGCCACCCCCCGGTAGTACATGACGACGTTGAAGAACCCGGCCGCGCCGAACGTCTCGCAGTCCGGCGCGACCTCTTCCAGGTGGCGGCGGAACGACTCCTCGCGTTCGTCCAGGCAGGTGATGACTTGGAACCTCGGCCGTGAAACGGGTCGGCGCACGTGCAGACTCAGCGCGTCGAGCGTCTGGTTCCGGAAGCGGATCTCGTAGGCGCGGTGGAACAGCCGGCGGCG
>JANLRE010000065.1:0-16092 GCA_031368205.1 Fimbriiglobus sp.
GGACGACTGGGCCGAGGCCGCCCGGTGGGTCGCCCACCGGGGCTACGTGTCGGGCGTGGCGTGGTCCCCGGACGCGAGCCGGCTCGCCACCTCGGGGGCGGACAACTTGGTCAAAGTGTGGAAGCCCGACGGCAGCGACAGTGAGCTGACGTACCGCGGCCACCGCGGCCCGGTGGAGGCCGTCGCGTGGGCACCAGACGGACGCCGCTTGGTCTCCGCGAGTTCGGACGACAGCGTGAAAATTTGGCCCGTGCCACCGGCCCTCCAGCCCCGCCGTCTGCCCGGCCGGGGGGGTGCCGCCCCCGTGATCGCCTGGAGCCAGGAGCGGAACACCTTGAGGACACTTGACGCCGTGGCCGGCACCATCACCGACTGGAATGCGGTGACCGGGCAGCGGCTGGGGCAAACGTCGGTCGTCAAGGGGTTGTCCGGGCAGTTCGCCCCGGGGGGCGGGCGGGTGGTGATCGCGACTACGGGCACGGTAGCCTCACCCACCGTTCCGTCCGCCGACCAGCTTGGCCCGGACCCACCCCTTGCCGTGAAGAACGGGGACGCCCAGAGCCTCCTCGTCTGCGACGCCCGGTCGGGCCGGCCGGTCCAGACCGTGAAAACGACGTTCGCCGGAGCAACGATTTTCTCTCCCGACGCCTCCCATCTCGCCGTGGTCAGCGGGGGTAAGCTGGAGGTCGCCGACCTAACGCGGAACGAAGTCCGGTTTCGATGGGATAGCCGGGGGATCGTAGCCGGTACCTGGTCTCCCGACGGGCGCCACTTGGCGGTTGCGGGGAGTGGCGACTGGGACGACGGCGGCACCCTGGGGTACGCCGGCTGGGTCCACGTCTTCGACATCGGGCAGTCGAAGCGGGTGCTGAAGCTCCGCAACGGGACCAGTCGGGTGACGGCGACGGCCGTGGCGTTCAGCCCGGACGGGCAGCGGCTGGTCACCGCAGACGCAGACGGCCTTGTCGAAGTGTGGACGGTGCCCGCCGGCCGCAAGGTGCTGAGCGCGAACCTGCACACGAACCGCGTCGTCGCCCTGGCCTGGTCGCCGGACGGCCGGCGGGTGGCGTCGGCGGGCGGAGACCGCACCGTCCGGCTGTGGGATCCGGCCGCCGGCGAAGAACTCCTGCGGTTCGACACCCCCGACGGGACGGTGATGCAACTCGGGTGGTCCCCGGACGGCCACCGGCTGGCGGCAGCCGGGGACGACGGCGGGGTCGTCGTCTGGGACGCCTCGCCCGGCCATCGCTACCTCGTAAGCGAGACCTACGCCCGGGAGCAGACCCGTGCTCAGACCAAAGAGGCCGAAGAGTTGTGGGGCGTAGGGCGGCGGGACGAATCGGTCGCCGTCCGCGTCCGGGCGCTGGAGCGCCAAAAGTCGCGGCTCGGCCCCGAACACGACGACACGCTGTTGAACATGGACCGCCTCGGGGCGGCCTACCGGGCAACCGGCCGCAAGCCGGAGGCGACCGCGCTGCACGAGGAGGTGCTGGCCAAGCGGACGGCCAAGCACGGCCCCGACCACGTCGACACCCGGACCAGCCTGAACAACCTGGCCGTCGACTACATGGACGCGGACCGGTTGAAGGAAGCGATCAAGCTGTTCGAGCAAGCGGTCAAAGGCCGAGATGGCAAATTGAGTGTCGATAACCCCGTCTCGGTGGGCAACCTGGCCGTGGCATACACGGACGCTGGGCACCACGACCGGGCCGAGCCGCTGCTCGCGGAACTGGCAGACCACAGCCGGCGCGAGGATGCGAAGTCGCCGGCCACCGCGGACATGCTCGCCATGCTCGGCACGAACCGGCTGAAGCAGGGCAAGTACGGCCAGGCCGAGCCGGTCCTGCGCGAGTGCCTGGCGATCCGGGCGGAGAAGCTGCCCGACGACTGGAGGCACTTCAACACCCTCAGCCAGTTGGGCGGGGCGCTCGCCGGGCAGGGCAAGCACGCCGAGGCCGAGCCGCTCCTGGTCCGGGGGTACGAGGGGATGAAGCAGCGGGTGGACAAAATTCCGCCCCAGGCCCGCCCGCGGCTCCCCGAAGCGGTCGAGCGGCTGGTGCGGCTGTACGAGGCGACCGGCCGGCCCGAAAAGGCTCAGGAGTGGCGGGCCAAGCTCCCGCCCGCCTCGACGGGCGGGCCGTGAGAGCGGTGGCAGGCCGACCCGTAGCGGGGGACCGGTCCCGCCCGTTTCGGTTTTTCTTCCGGAATCCTCGCGCTCGGCGGGATCAGACGGCGCATTGAGGGGTGTGGCGAACGACTGCACTACCCCTCTCGGATGACAGACCCATGACCTTACTCAACTGGCTTAGCCCCCGACGACAAGCCCCCGCCCTGGCCCGCAAGCCGTCCCCGACCCACGCCCTCCGCCGCCGGCTGGACGCCCTGGAGGACCGGTCGCTTCCGTCCGGCACCCCGTACCTGTTCGCCCTCAGCGGGCCGCGGAGTGACTACCCCATGCAGGAGGCGGTGGATGTCGCGGGCAACGTGTACGTCGGCGGCGGCTTCGGCGACACGGTCGACTTCGACCCTGGCTCGGGCACCGTCAACCTGGTCGATACCACCGGCAAGCTCAGTGGCTTCCTGGCCAAGTACTCGCCGCAGGGGGGCCTACTCTGGGCCCGCGACTTCGTCGGCACGACGACGTCCAGCCGGGTCAACGGGGTCGTCCTCAGCGGGGGCAGCGTCTACGCCTGGGGGTCGCGCGGAGCCTCCGGCACCGGCACGACCGACTTCGGAAACGGGGTCACGGTCAGCAGCGGCTTCGCGTGGGTCGCGCGGTTCGCCGAGGACGGCACCGCCCAGTGGGCCAAGGGGCTCGGCGTCAACAACGCACGGACGTTCGCGGCCGACGCCGCCGGGAACGTGTACCTCGGGGGGAACTTCGACGGCACCGTCGACTTCGATCCGGGTCCGGGGGTGGCGTCACGGACGGCCGACTCCGGTGGCCAGAGCGGGTTCGTCGTCGGGCTAGACCCAGCCGGCAGCTACTTGGCGTCCTTCAAGCTCGCCAGCCGGGTGTTCGTCGACGCCCTGGCCGTGGACGGCGGCGCCGTCTACTGCGCCGGCTCGTTCGGGGACACCACCAGCCAGGCCGACTTCGACCCGGGCCCGGGCACCGCGTACCGGACCAGCGCGGGCGGGACCGACGGCTTCCTCGCTAGCTACTCGCAGGCCGGGGCGCTCAATTGGGCTAGCACCTTCGGGGGTCGTCAGGACGACAACCGCTACTCGTCGGAACTCGCCTTCGACGCAACCGGCCTGACCGTCGCGGGGCCATTCCAGGGCACCGCCGACTTCGACCCGTCGAACGGCACGACCTCCCTGACCAGCGCGGGCGGGACCGACGTGCACGTCGCCCGGTACGCCCGGGCCGACGGCTCGCTGGTCCGGGCCCGACGGTTCGGCGGTACGGGGGACGACAAAGCCTCCGATCTGGCCACCGACGCCGCGGGCGGGGTCTACGTGTCCGGGAATTTCAAAGGGACGGTGGATTTCGACCCCGGCACGGGGGTCGCCAGCCGCACGACGACTGGCTCGGCGAATGACGGCTACCTAGCCCAGTTCGACGCTGCGGGGAACTTCGCCAACGTCTGGCTGGTCGCGGGGCCTGGGGGCGAGAACGTACTCGTCGGGGGCACCGCCGGCGGTCTCATCTATGCCACCGGCCAGTTCGGCCCGGCTGACACCACCACCACTACCGCCACGGCATCCTTCCCCACAGGTGGTACCCTGACCAGCGGCGGCGGGTCCGACGTGTTCGTGATGGCGTTCGACCCGGCTGCCCCGCCCCCGCCGGCGTCGCCGCCGACCGTGTCGGTGGCCGGCGGGTCGGTGGCCGAGGGGGGCAGCGGGCGGGTGGCCCTTACGTTCACTGTCTCCCTGTCGTGGGCGTCCGACCAGACGGTGACCGTCTACTACCGGACGCTCAACGGCACCGCAACTGCGGGGAGCGACTACGAGTACACCGAGGGCAGCCTGACGTTCGCCCCGGGGGAGATTACCAAGACGGTGACTGTCTGGGTGCTCGGGGACACCGCCATCGAGGCCAACGAGACGTTCTCTCTGGCCCTGTACGCCGCCCCGGACTGGCTGACCGAGATCGGCCGGGCCGTCGGCACCATCACCAACGACGACACCAAGGGCCGGAAGTAGCCCCGACTCCCGGGCCGTCACAGACGGTGCTCAGGGCAGAAGTCGCAGAGTCCGAGGACGGCCGGCGACCGCGAGCCGGCCCAGGACCGCTCCGGCGCACGGTCTGCGTGCCGGGGCGGGAACGCCACCGTTCCGCAGACCACTGTTCAGAGACCGCGAATACTTAAGGAGTATGGACCATGACACGACCGACGACAAATTTGACCAGGCGACCGGCGGCCCGGCCCGGACTCGAACTGCTGGAGGACCGCACCGTCCCCTCGTGGCTCGCCCAGGTCGGCGGCCCCGGTGAGGAATACTCCCCTTCGGACCAAGGCATGGATTCGGCCGGCAACCTGTATTTGGCTGGGGAATTCGAGCAGACGGTAGACTTCGACCCCGGCCCGCAGGCGGTGGCCCTGACTAGCGCGGGCGGGGCGGACGGGTTCGTCGGGAAGTACGACCCCGCCGGCGCCCTAACCTGGGCCCGCCGCTTCGGTGGGAGCGGCAAGGAGCGGGTAACATCCGTCGCCGCCGACCCGACTGGCCAGTTCGTCTACCTGACGGGGGCGTTTGAGGGGAGTGCCGACTTCACCGGGGACGGCAAGGCGGATGCCACAAGTCGCGGTTACCGCGACATCTTCCTGGTCAAGCTGGACGCCGCAACCGGGCAGACGGTCTGGACCCGGACCCTCGGGTCGGCCTACCAGGACGTGGCGAACGACGTAGCGACCGACGGCGCGTTCGTCTACGTCACCGGGTCGTTCGCCGGGGCGGCCGACTTCGATCCGGGGCCGGGTACCCGCACCCTCACCCCGGCCGGCAATGGCAAGCAGCGGCCGGCCGACGCATTCGTCTGGAAGCTGGACGTCGCGGGCAACTTCTCTGCGGCCTGGCAGGTCGGGGGGGCGGCCGCCGCGATCGGCGTGGCCGACGAGGGGAAGAGCATCGTCCTCGACGGGGACGCCTTTTACCTACAGGGGTGCTTCACCGGGACGGCCGACTTCGACCCCGGCTCGGGGGTGCAGTCGCGAACGAGCGTCGGCCAACAGGACCAGTTCATCGCCCGATACACGACCGCGGGGGCGCTGACCTGGGTGCGGGCGGTCGGCGGGGCGGAGGCCGACACCGACTTCTACCTGGGCGCCGACGCCGGCTCGGTGTACCTGGCCGGCGCTTTCTGGGGCTCGGTCGATTTCGACCCCGGCTCCGGTGCGATGACGTTCAACGCCGGCGTGGGGAGCGACGTGGCAGTGGTGAAGTATGGGAAGGCGGACGGGTCGCTGTCCTGGGCCCGGCAGTACGGCGGGGGCGGGAGCAACGAGTACGCCGGTCGGTGCCTCGTGGACCCGGCGACCGGGGCGGTGTACTTCGGGATGAACTTCGCCAGCCCGGCGATCGACCTCGATCCGGCCAACCCCGGAGGCGAGTTCACGAACGCGGGGTCGTTCGACGGTTTGCTCGTGAAGCTGGGCGCCGCTGGCAACTACCTGTCTGCCTGGCAGGCGGCCGGAGCCGGGTACGAGGGCGGGGTCCACCCCCTGGGGGTGGCCGGCGGCACGGTGTTCGCGGCTGGCCGGTTCCAACAGACGGCGGCGTTCCCGACCGGCGGATCCCTGACCAGCAACGGGGGCAGCGACTTGTACCTGATGGCCTTGGACACGGCCCCGCCGCCGTCGGCGTCGGTGGCCGGCGGGTCGGTGCTGGAGGGGACCGACGGGCGGGTGGCCCTGACGTTCACCGCAACCCCGTCGGGGGCCTACGCCGCTCCGGTCGTTCTCACCTACCGGACGGCAGACGGGACGGCGACGACTGAGACCGCGCTGCGCGTGCCGGCGGGATCGCAGGCCCCGCCCCCGGCCGGGGGGCGGCCAGTGATCGTGACCGCGGCGGGCGGACGGCACACCGGGCGGGCGGCCCTGGCCGACCCGACCAGGATGTGGTGGGGGGTCGAACTCGACCCGGCCGCAGCCTGAACCCCTGTAGAGCATTAGCGTGCAGCGCGGCAGCCGGGCGTCCCTCGGCCCGGCCGCCGCAGGCGTTCCATTCTCACCGAGTTCCACCCGTCCCTACCACCCGCTAGTGGCCGGAAGCTGGCCGCCCCCGGACTGCGGCCGTCGTCCCGTCGGCCGGGCCGGGCGACGACTTCCGCCCGTGCTACACGACCGTTTCGGCGGCAAAGCTGCTTCGACAATTCCCGTGCCAGTGGCCGGTGGAACAGGATGATCTCGTGAAACGCTTTCGTGTCGCCGCCGCACACCGCCACCGCGAGCCGGTCACTCCGCTCGGCGGACTTCGGCTTACGAGCGAACAGGTTCAACCTGGATAAACAAACAATAATACCCGAGTTCTTCAATTAACATCGGTGACAGGCGGTGGTCGTTCAGGTAAGTGGGTAGGGACTTCATGGGATGTGCTTCACAGGCGATGAAAGCCGGGACTAAGGCCTTAGTCTACGTCAAGAGTCCTCAATCGGGTTCGATTTTAGAGACAAAAGTAAGATTATTCTGTTATCTTCACGGTGGGCCTTCTCAGCGAGTCGCTGAGACTTCAGTTTGTTAACAGTGGCTTTTGCATGGCCCCGTTTTAGCACTCAGTAAGAACCGTGCGATCCCACGCGAAAATCATTCTCCACATTGACTTGTGCAGGCAACGGAGATTGTTGCGTTCGGCAGCTTGACTTATCTAAGAGTGAAGCCTGATTTGAAAGAAGTCTTTACACGCCGCATCACGTTAATCCCGGCGCCGGCAGCGTCGCGAGCACCTCATCGGGTTTCACCCCGCGCAACACCGCGAGCACCCGCACCGCCTGCATCAGCCGCCGGTCGGCCTGCGTCAGCGCCTTCTCGATCGGTGCCCGCGACGCGCTCTCCGGGCTGATGCGGTTCGCCTTCGCCTCCAGCACGCCGACGGCCAGCCAGTTGTTCACGACCCGCAGGATGGCCACCCGCTGGAGGGCGTCGGCCTCCGCCCACCCTAGCCCGTCTCGCATGCTGGTCGCGTACCGGTGCGTGGCGCGGGCGACGAGCTTGTCGTCCCCGCACGACTGTTGCACCAGCCAGCACCGCGCCGCGTGCATCGGGTCGCCCCACCGCCGCCGCATCGCCGCGTCCTGGAAGTATGGCTCGGCCGCTGCGAGTGCCGCCGCCGCCTTCGCCAGAATGGCGCGGTCGGCCTCGGGGACGTCCGACAGGTCCGGGGCGAGCAGCGGCCGCGCCTCGGCCTCCTTGGCGAGCTGCTTGACCTGTTTGCGGAGCTTGTCCATGTCGTACACGTCGGCCCCCTCTTGCTTGTGGCCCCCGGGCGCCAGCGCGTATCCGGGGGTTTAACCAGGCGGGGTCTCGAGGCGGCCGTGAAACGATTTCGACACGGGCCGAAGCAACTTCCTCGCCAGCGACCCAATTCCGTGCACGCGTTTGTGGCACCGCCGCACTCGCCATTGCCGCACTCGTCTGGGCCGACACAAGCGGCCCGACCCGTTTTGCGTGCCGGTCGGTGCGCCCACGGGTCAGATGTGAGGCTTGTTGTCGGGCCTGACTTCCGTCAGGAACGAAGTCCGCTCAGTTCGACTGATGCACTTCCTCACCGCATTACGAGTCGGTCAAGCGGCCGGAACGAGTGCCGTGAGAAGGAGTTCCCGCATCGGTTCCGGAAGTTTTTGCACGGCCGCGTTCCTTTCGATCCGTGGGAAAATTCCGTCCGACCAGATTCCGCAGCGAACCGCCATCTTGGCGTCCGAAAACGTCACCACCGTCTTCCCCGGCCACTCGATCCCACCCGTTCGCTTCTCGGTCGGCATCAGGTGGTACAGAATCGCTACCACCGAATACAGGCCGAACAGACACGGAGCGGCACGGAGCACGGTGTTTCGGCACCACCCCCGCGTGGTCTCCAGGTCGAGTTCCGCGCGACAGTCCTGAAACGCGGTTTCAATATTCCGACGGCCACAATAGTTGGCCACGATGGCGGCGGGCGACCGCCGCAGATCGGTGGTGTAGAACTACTCGTCGCGATGGGTGCCGTCACGGTCGTGATCGAACAGCCATCGGATCGGGACCAACCCGTTCCCGGACTTGTACCAGTGGCCGGTGCCCGTCACGACCTCGACCTTCCGGGTACCGCCCCCGTACCAGGCCACGGTCAATCGGACCCGCCGCGCCGTCGCCACAACGTGACGGGACTTGGGGCGCCGGTCCCATTTAACTCGTGGGCGACCCTTCCCGCCATACGCCGGCGGGGGGTCGAACAAGTTGGCGTCGGGGTGCAACTTGCTGACCAGCGTGAGCCTGTCGCGGTGACGCTGGCCGAACCGCGTGACCTCATGCGTGCCGTAGCCCGAATCGCCGGCGAAGACGAACGTGCGGTTCGGGAAGCGGATCAGCAGTACCCGCACGAGCACGCACATGATTTGCGCCGGGGTGCGGTGCGGCCGGTTCCGCTTGCGATCGTCCTCTACGGATCGGTACAAGTCGATGAGGACGGGCAATGCCCACGGCCGTGTGGCGAACGGGAATTTGATGAGCACGGCGAGAACCACCCACTTGTGGCCGTACCGCCAGACGGTGTAGGAATGGGACGAGCGGACCGGGTCGCGGTGCCGGGCCTTGCCGTACACACATTTGCCCTTGTGCCCGTCCACGGTGTCGTCGCCGACCAGTATCACGGGACCAGCGGGGAGCAGGTGGTCGAGCACGAATCGCATCAGAGCGAGTGTGCTTCGGGTGGTAGAATCATGGCGGGCGGCCGTGGGCGAGGGCCATGGGAGCTTCAACAACGCTCATGCTACCTCACCACGGACGGTCACAGAATCGGCATCAGTCCAGCTTAGTGACTGTCCCATAAGGGGTGGTTGGGTGCGTAAAATGGGTCATGAGAACCCAATCGTACCCCAGCGATGTTACCGACGGACAGTGGACCTTGATCGAGCCGCACATTCCGGTCTATCCCGACGGGCGGCCCCGTACCACCGACCTGCGGGCCGTCGTCGATGCCGTCTTTTACGTCCTGCGAACCGGGTGCCAGTGGCGGTACCGGCCCAAGGACTTCCCGCCCAAGTCCACGGTCTGGCGGTCCTTCGACGAGTGGCGACACGACGGCACCCTCCACGACCGGCTCCGCACGACGGTCCGCACCCACGAGAAGCCAGACGCGCCGCGGACCACCGCCAGTGGCAGATGGGCCGCATGAAGGGCAACTCGTACCAGCAACTGCATCAGCGGTTCATGGCCGGTGATATCAGCTACAAGCAGTTCCTCAACGATGTCCGCAACCCGGCCAACTACTTCCCCCAAGCCCCAACGCCGAATATGGGGCGGCACCACGAACGAGGCAACAATTGACCTTCCGCTCGGCGGGCGGGTCGGTAGCTCTGGGTCGGTATCAGGAGAACCAGAATGGACGACGAAGTGAACGAGCAAGCCGACGACACCGTCTGCTTCTACGTCTGGTCGGGGTACTACGACCAAGACGAGGTCTTCGACATCACCACGGACGAGGTCGAAGATGAGGACGACGACTATCTGCGGACAGCCATCGACCGGGAGTTTCAAAGGAAGCAGGAGGCCGAACGGGACTGGCCAGCAGTTACGGATTGCGACCGTCTCGACCGCGTGTTCGAGTCGCTGCCGACGGGATGCATCGTCACCCGGCATCGATGCGGGATGACCATCCAAGACGGTCTGGAAGTCATCGAGCGACTGTACAACGAGGCCGGGGAGAAGAAGCCGGACCTGATCGGTTACTGCTTCTACCACTTGCAGGACATGGAGGCAGCAATGTGGGGCGAGGTTGGGCTGTGGCTGGCGTTCGGAGGCTTTCCCCCGACCCGTGAACAAGCTGCCCGAGTGGGGCAAGTTGTCCGCGAAGAGTTCGAGCGTGCAGGGTTCACGGTCGAATGGGATGGCACCCCAGATTCGCGTCTCCTACTCAAAGGGTTCCGATGGCAGCGACGAGGTCCGGCGTGAGTTGTGAAAGGCCGACTTTTGGAGAACTTCCCCGATGACCCACCAACAGGCAGTCGCCCTCGAAGTTCACGGCCAAGTGATCCGCACCACGGCGGACCACCCGTTCTACGCGGACGCGGGGTAGGTGGGCGCAACCGACCTGAAGGCTGGCGACCGGGTCCGCACGCATGACGGAACTTGGGCCACCATCCAGGCCGTCTCGGTCGATGAGCAGATGGCACCGCTCTGCGAGCAATCGAGCAATGCCTTCGCTTCGCCCGCCGATGTGTTTGTTCGTTCGCTGGCACTCCTCTCACTCGACCTGATCGGGGTTGGTGAGGTCGCCACTGCGGGCATGGCGGTCGCACGGGGTGCGGTCCGCAAGATCGTGAACCAAATGGTTGGGAGGGGATTCTACAGAGGCGCGGAAGCTGTCCTCCACGGGACCGAGTTCGTCACCGAAACCGCACCGCGATTCTTCAAGCAATCAGCGGCGGCATTCAAGACCGCGATGCACGAGGCGGCTCAGCCTGTTGTCAGCAGAAGCATCCACGATGGCGTGGGGAAGGTGTTCGGGAACTCATCCCGGATCTACACCAAGGCCATCCACTGGGCGGAACGCAACGGCTGGAAGGCGTGTTTCGCGGGCGACGTGCCGATGCGGACGCCGACGGGTCACGTGTCGGCGAAGGACGTGCGGGAAGGCGACTTGCTGCTGAGCCGCGACGAGTTCGACCCGGACGGGTTGATCGTCGCGCAGCGGGTCGAGGCGGTGTTCGAGCGGTTCGCGGCGATCACGATCCTGAGCGTGCGCGGGGAGTCGATTCGGACGACGGCGGAGCACCCGTTTTACGTAGAACGCCAGGGGTGGACGGCTGTCACGAGTTGCGGGCGGGTGACGTGATTCGCCTGGACGACGGCTGGGCGGCGGTCGAGGGGGTGACCGAGACCGGCTCGTGGGAGCCGGTGTACAACTTCCGCATCAGCGCGTTCCACACCTACTTCGTTGGCTGCGAGGCGTGGGGGTTCAGCGTCTGGGCGCACAACAGCTACGGTGAGTTCGAGCGGATCGTCACCGACCCAAGGCTGAAGACCAAGTTGAGTACGACCGAGGCGCGGCTGGCGTACTACAAAGACGCTAAGGGCGGGGAGGCTGCCCTGCGGCAAGGACTGAAGGACGCAGGGTTGCATCACACTGCCATCGAGCGTGCGGTGGCAGTCGCCAAAACCGATGGGCTTTTCACGCCACCACGAGTGCCGATCCCCGGCGACGCTGATTTCACTGGCACAGCACCGAAGACTTGGACACTCGCTCCGGCGGGGGATGGCGCGCACATGGTTGAACGGTCTAACGTAGTGGGTAGACCGGGGCTGGCAGTGTTCGACCAAGTGGACACGCCCCGGTTCTACCCGGCAAGCACCCCTGGGAATGCGGGGGCGGCACACGTTCGACTTCACGAGGCCACTAGGGACGCTGGGATCAGGCTGCGGGCGGGCGGCAACCCGCACCTGACGGATCCCGACCTTCTCAGTACCTACAGGACGGCCTACGCTGATCCCCGTCTTGCGGGTATCCGTGGGGACTTAAGAACGCCCAGTAGTAGTATAGTCGTCACGACTGATGTAACCCCGGCACAGGCGTACCAAGCCTTGCTGAGGCACTACGGGTTCTAACTGGAGGTCGGTGATGCAAATAGGCGACAGTATGCTGATGGAAATCTCGGGGCTCGGCATCATCTTCTACTCTCCAGAGGTAATGGCCGACGTGGAGGAAGGCGTTGACTACTTTAAGGAAGGGTTTACCACGGAGGAGCAAGTGCAGGCGCACATCCAAGGGGGTACACTCGTCGGCTTCGCTACCGGATCGCCTGGGCGGTTCATCCTCAATTTCCGAGAGGGGTATCCCACCGAGGAGGAACAGGCGGCATGCAGGTACAAGTTGCGGTTGGGACTTCGCTGCAACGGTGGAGTCGTCTACTTCCGTGACCTCTACGACCTTCTCGATTGGTATCCCGACTGTCCGCCGGAATGTCAGCTTCAGCTTGAGGACGGGGTTTACCACGTTACCCTCTGCTCCAACCGCCCGGCGTCTGGCATCCTAGGCGATAACCAAGTGATAGAGTTGTATCTGAACAAGTTGAGCCGCTTCCCGCGGCTTGCGAAGGAAGGAATTCCCACGCTTTGCATGGACTGACCAGTCGCACATCAAGACGGTGAAGCCTAGCGTGACGCTGATCTCGACCGCCGCCGACCTGAAGCCGATTGAGGTATCCGCGTCGGCGACTTCGTCGTGGTGCCGTCGCCCGAGGAAAACTGAAGTCCCGCCCGATATGGGACGGGCCGGACGACATCGGGTCGATCTTCCAGACGCGGACCGAACTGCCGCCCCCGGTCGCGCGAGTGCGTCGGGCCAATGGTGCGGGCGGTCGATCGGGACAACTTCTCCGATTCACCCTGAGCCGGTCCCGCCGAATGCGGGAACCCCGGCTCCCACCGGGGTCCGCTACCACCGAAGCCGCTCGGACCATGTTCTGACGGACGGTGGGAAGTTGGGACGGGGCGGATCGGCACCCAGGCAAACTCGCACCCTCATCGACTTTGACCAACGACACAGTTGTCGGCAACAAACACTTCGGCATCGTGCTTTCCGATCGATCCGCCCCACTACGACACCCTCAGCCCTGTCGGACCTCGCCGCCCTGCCCCTTCGGACCTTGATGCCAACCAGTTGGGTGTCGACCGGATCGACCCGTGATCCGGTACAGACCCGACGGCACGAGCGATGGCGACGAGGCGAAATCGACACGGCCTATCGTCCGACATCCCGCAAAGCCACGTGGCAACGATCCGCTAATAGCTAAAAAAGAGGTTGGGGACAGTGGCCCGCCATGTGGCGGGCCACCATTTGTTACGATCGTTGAGCGATCAGAAGCCCGTCGCGTCCACGAAGCTGGCCAAGACAAAGGTTTGAAGCACCGCAACTGATTCAACGCGGGATAGAGCCGGTTGATCGCCACGACGGCGGCATGGAATGGGGTAGCACGTAAAAACCCCGAGGTGTCATCGCCGAACCCACACGGGCTAGCTCGCACCCGGCGGGTGCGTTGCGACCAGCCGGACGACGGTGATGTTACTCGGAACTTTTGGTGCGAAGTCCTGTTAAGCCGTCCAAAAACCGAACGATCGCGCGGAGCGATGTAGCCACGCGCCGACTTGGAGGGCCAATGTCGTGCTCGCCCCGCCGACGCCCGTGAGGATTGCGGAGAACGGCGTGCGGCAACAGGTAGCTCGCCCCCGCCCCCGCCACACACCGCCAGCGCGACGACCAGGAACCGACGCAGCGGGAGTGTGGCGTTCAGGACGCGCGTCGCCGTCGTGAAGTTCACCGCCGTCGTCGCCAGTTGCGTGACGGCCGTCGCCACGAGTTGTTTGGTTCGGGACACAAAAGCTTTGGCGGGTACGGCGACGGCTTTGACTTCCTCGACCACTTTTTGGTATCCCGACCGAACCGCCGATTTGAATCGGGCGAACCGGTTCGGCTTGGACTCAGGAGTCGCCACGACTTTTTCGACGCTCGGTGTCGGAGGAATCGGTGGTGGTGAAACGGAGAGTAGCGTCGCGCGTAAGCGGCTCAAGACGTCGGGGTCGGTGAGCACTTCGGTCAGCACGTCGCGGATGGCTTGGCGGGTTCCCTCACGGGTGGCCACGGCCTCGGGCAAGTCATCGACCATGACATCAATGATCCGGTCGAGCCGGTCGAGTTGATCGCTGAGTTGCTTGCGCTGCGGCTTACCGTTGGCGTGAGTGGCAGTCGTCGTCATGATCGGCTCCGGAAAAAGTTGAAAGTGGTTTTCAGTCTGGGTTGAGGGTGTGGAATTTCCATCATCGCGCGGACCCCGGCTAAAACCCACAGACCGAGGGTCTTGGGGCTGGAACGGGCACCGGCGGGATGGCGGGTGGGATCAAAACGGGTGGGCCTGGGTCAGGTTGACGAGATCGGCGGCGGTGGCCAGGGCGGCGAGTGACGCCCGCAAAACCGGCCCGCCGTTGAGCGTGGCGACCGTTGCTAGGACGCCCACGCCCACACAGGGCCAAAGCGGGACGCGGTGCCCCCACAGCCACTTCGCAACCAGAACGCCGACCGACAGGGCCGCCGCCCAACTGGAAGGTGGTGCGGGCGGTGACGGCATTCGTCGGGCCGCCGGGTCGGGATCCTGTTGATCGTCACCCCAGTCGTCGGGGTTGTCCTCGGACCACTGGTCGGCCCGATACCGGTGATCGGGTCGTGGGTGGGGCGGTTCTTCTGCCCGAACTCGCAACGCCGTGGTCAGGACATCGCGAATCGCATCGGAGACGACCCGGCCCATCTCGGTGGCGACGGCCTCGCGGACACGGTCTTTGAGGTGGTGCAGCGTCTCGGTGAGAAGCATCAAGCGGTCACGGATCGGCGGTAAGATCGACGATGTCATGGTGGTCGTTTACGGTCCGAGGTTGAGCGATTTGAGACTGGAGTAATCCGTCGCCAGCGCCTTCTGCTCCTTCCGCTTGGACTTGAGCAGCGTGACCAACCGTCCGGCACTCTGCGTCGCCTCGAAGAGGTGCATACGGAGGCGTTCGGCTTCGACGAGCGGATCGCTTGGCTCGGTCGGGTCGGATTGCTCGGGCGGGGGGTCGGTGCGGTCAACCGATTTCATCGTTTGGCTCCGTCGGAGTGAGGGTGAGAGTAACGAGGATTCTGGGCGTGCGATCGCGGACCCGGTCGGGGGTGCCACGACGAGGTTTGTGGCCACGTTGGCGGCGAGGAAGGTCACCCGGTACGGTACTTTCCGACAGGATTGCCTTGCTCGATTCACGTTGCTGGCTCTCGGTAGGGCTATGCAAATCGTTAGGTGAAAGCCGGCACGCGGAACTCGGGTTCGGCGGAGTGATATAGCGATTAACGCACCCTTCTCGATCAATTCTTTCAAAATCCCCAGACAATGATCTATTCTGATCGTATGTTCACGTGCAGTGTGGGGCGATGTCAAGCTCCCCACTGGTCGGTTTCGGCGACGCCGACGCTTTCTACGCATCGGCTGAGGCCGTCCGTCGCCCCTTTCTGGCCCGGTTGCCGGTGGGGGTGTTGGGGAACCAGGGCGCGTGCGTCATTGCGCGGAATTACGCCGTGAAGAAGTACGGCGTCAAGGTCGGCGAACCCGTCTGGGAGGCGAAGAAGATGTGCCCGGACGGTGTGTACCTGAAACGGGATCACGCGGATCGTGGAGGGCGTCGGCGAACTGTTGGGTGAATCCGATGCGATGATCGAATTGCCGCAGGAGGATCAAGCCCGCATCGGAGGTGAGCGGGTCATCGGCGGTCTCGACGTGGATGAGTCGCGGAGCGAAGAAATCGAGTTCGCGGTGGGGAATAGTGTGTAGACTCATAGTGGGCCTCCCGGTTGTTGAAAAAGCTTGTGGTTAAGCCTTTAACGACCGTGGAGGCTCGTTTGCGCCAACTTCTGATGAATAATCCGGGTTAGTCGGCATCCGAATCGACCGTCCGGGAGCGATCAACTTTGGCCAATCGTGTTTTTTCGGTTTTCGCACTTTTTGACGTTCGGGGGCTGACCGCTTCCGGACGGTCGCGGTTCGGATAACGCATGAAATACCCCAAGATTCTGCGACCGTGGGTTGAATCCACGATCGGTATCAGGCGTGGGTGTACGCAGTCGGATTCATGACCGCGTACAATTGTCCGGATCTCCGACACCCCGAAAACTCTTCTCGAAAAATTCGGTTTATTTGGGCTTACCGGAATATTCGCGTCGGGTAAACTTCCATCGTTGACCTGCCGCCCCTTACCTGTTTGGCTCATCCGCCATTAAGCGGCGTCTATTGCACCTCCAGATTGCCTGTGTGTTGCAAGCCTTCGAGTTTACCACCGTCCCACACTCCTACCAGGAGAACTTCCGTGCGTCTTCTCTCGCCCACAATCTTATTGTTCGTACTGGGCATTTCCGCCCTGCTGCCATCGAGCGCCA
>JANLRE010000108.1:0-1355 GCA_031368205.1 Fimbriiglobus sp.
CACGCCGACGGACCGCAGGATCGTACTTTTGCCGGACATGTTCGAGCCGCTAATCATCAACAATCGCGTGGCCCCGCCGAACCGCACGTCGTTGCGAACGGACTTGTCATGCGCTAACAACGGGTGCCCGATGGCGTGGCCGTCGAACTGCGGCTCGGGAGTTTCCAACACGTTTGGGAACGGGTCGGCGGGGTTTTCAAAGGCGTAGGCGGCGAGGCTACTGAGGGCTTCGAGTTCGGCGATTGCATAAAGCCATTTGGTAATCAACGGCCCGGAGCGCGTGCGCCACGCTTCAAACCGCAACGCGAACTGTACGTCCCATAACAGTAGCAGCGCGATCGGTAAAAACAGCGGGTTGAGTCGGGACGAATACCAATCCGCGAGCGTGCGCAAGTCGCGCAATTGCTTGGCCGGCCGAGCCGTTGCCAGGGTTAACGGCGTCTGCAATTCCTGCAACTGCAGGCACTCGAACTTCTCCGCTTCCAGCCGCGTCAAAATGGCTTCGAGCAGTGGCAACTCGTTGGCAGTGGTGTCGATGGGTGCGTTGACTTTTTTCGCCCACGCCATTAACGGCCAGACTATGAAGTACGACAACGCCCCGGTGACCGCCAACGGCAACCCCGTCGTGCCGAGAACCAACCACCCGAACAGCGCCGCAACGTTGCACCACCCGAGAATGACCACCCCCCACCGTCGCCACGCGGGCATTTCCCGCAACGGTTCTTGGCCCCATGTCGCAAGTGTGGCAAAGTCGGCGGCCTCGGTCCCATCGACGACGAGCGTGGCGAAGTATTCACGCAGATCGAGCCGATTCCGCAGATCGGCCACGGCGTGTTGACGGCTTCGCACGTCGCCCGCCGTCGCCGGGTTCAACAGCCATTCCGCGAGGTGCTCTTCGCCTTCAACGGTTCGCGCCGTGTTGAGCCGTTGAAACAGCGAGCCGTTGCCGAACAAATCGAGATCGGCGGCGAAGAGGTCATCCGGCTTCGCAAACCGTTCGCCCGTCGAACCCTGCCCGACCCACTTGCCAGCCAGCCGGTTCAACCCCGCCTTGTAGTACCACACCGCCCGCACCTGCTTTACCCGCCGGTACGCTAAGACTTTGGTGCGGAACACCAATACCAAGAACGGCACGATTCCCGCGACCGCCCACCACGGTGAAACCATCGATGTGACGAGCGCAAAGACTCCTAGACCGGCGCACAGAAAAAACACCCCGAGCCGAAGCCGCCCGATCCGGTCAATGTCCGCGTCAATCGTTTGAACGGACTGTGTTCGTTCGGCCAAGCGTTCGGAATAAACAATCTGCGGATCAAGCACGTTGCGGTCTCGGGGCGAGGCAGGAGCTTCAGTCA
>JANLRE010000133.1:0-3554 GCA_031368205.1 Fimbriiglobus sp.
CACACCAGAAGTACAACAAAATTATACCACGCTCTAAGCGGGCCTATCGAACCCTCGGGACAGGACGCATCCTACCCCACGCCATCGGCCTCACAAACCCGGTCGATCAGTTGCCCCGGAAGTTCCCCGTCAGCGCATACCCATTTTCAGCCCCTAGCTTGCGCGATGTCGCGTTGCTTTCCCGGACGGGCCTTTGTCGGGTGTCGATCCCGATTGCGCGCCAGTCGCAACGCCAGGGGCTTGCACAGCGGCCACGATGGAACTGACCGCAACGCGAACCGATTCGGGAAGGGCATCCCATGCTCGAATGATGTCCAAAAGTGCCGGGTCCGTGGTAGCCGGAAGCACCTTGAGGAAAGTTTGGGGAAAGTCTGGTTCCGGATGCGTCAAAACGCTAGGATTTATAGTGTTCCCGGATGGCAGCGTGGACCTTACAAGCGAGTGGTCGCAGGTTCGATCCCCGCAGCGTCCACTTTTTCACGTCTCGTTGGTGACCCATGAAAACTTGCCTGTTGATCGCTGCTGTCATCGTCGCACTTGGCTCCGCTGCCAACGCGAGTGAACCCCCGTTGGGGCTGTTCACGCATCATGCGGATGTGGGAACTGTGCTTCACCCCGGTCGCGCCACGTTTGATTCAGCCGCGAAGACGTACACCGTGACTGGCAGCGGCGAGAATATGTGGTTTGCGAAGGATGCGTTTCAGTTCGTCTGGAAGGCTGTGGTGGGGGACGTGTCGGTGGCGGCGGACATCGGGTTTCAGGGGGCGGGGAAAGACCCGCATCGCAAGGCGTGCTTGATGATCCGGCAGAACCAGGATGCCGACGCCGCCTATGTTGATGTGGCGGTGCATGGCGATGGCTTAACCTCGCTTCAGTTCCGCGATGCGAAAGGGGCGAACACGCACGAGGTGCAAGCCAACGTGGTCGCGCCGGTGCGGGCAAAATTGGTCCGGCGTGGGAAGTACACGCTGCTGTACCTGGCCGCCAAGGGTGAGGCGTTGAAGTTCTCCGGGTGCGCGGTGCGGGTGGAGTTCGACGGCCCGGTGTCCGTCGGCCTCGGCGTGTGTTCGCACAACAAGGACGTGTCCGAAACGGCGGTGTTCTCGAACGTGGAACTGGCCATCAAGCTACCGGACGTGACGAAGCCGACGCTTTACAGCACGCTGGAAACGCAGGCGATGAACTCGACCGATCGCAAAGTCGTGTACGTGACGCCGACCAAAATCGAGGCACCGAACTGGCTGGCGGATAACAAGACGCTGGTCTACAACAGCGGCGGTAAGCTGTACCGCATCCCGGCCACGGGCGGCAAGCCGGAAGTGATCGACACCGACTTCGCCGTCCGCTGCAACAACGACCACGGGGTGTCGCCGGACGGCAAGCAGTTGGTCATCAGCGATCAATCGCAAGCGGATCGTAAGTCGCGGATTTACACGCTCCCGGTGGCGGGCGGCAAGCCGACACTGGTCACGCCGAACGGCCCGTCGTACTGGCACGGGTGGTCGCCGGACGGCAAGACGCTGGTCTACTGTGCGGAGCGGGGTGGCGAGTTCGACGTGTACAGCATCCCCGTCGGTGGCGGCAAGGAGACGCGGTTGACGACGGCCAAAGGACTCGATGACGGCCCGGAGTATTCGCCGGACGGTAAGCACATCTACTTCAACTCCGATCGCACCGGAACGATGCACCTGTGGCGGATGCTAGCCGACGGCAACGACCAGGAACAAATCACCCACGACGAGTTCAACAACTGGTTCCCGCACCCGTCGCCGGACGGCAAAACGCTGGTGTTCCTCTCGTTCGATAAGAGCGTGAAAGGCCACCCGGAGAACAAAGACGTGACCCTCCGGCGGATGACCCTGGCGGATCAAAAGATCGACGTGCTGGGGCGATTCTTCGGCGGCCAAGGGACGGTCAACGTGCCATGCTTCTCCCCGGACAGCCGCCGCATCGCATTCGTGACTTATCAACTGATACCATGATGTCACGTCGTCCGATCGCTGTTTCAAATTGGGTCGCGTCATGAACCTCAGCGTGTTCGATCTGTTCAAAATTGGCATCGGCCCGTCTAGCTCGCACACGGTCGGGCCGATGCTGGCGGCGTATCGGTTTGCGTGCGGGTTGCGGGATGCGGGGACGTTGGCGACTGTCACGCGGGTCGTGGTCGATCTGTACGGTTCGCTGGCCCTCACGGGTCGGGGCCATGCGACGGACAAGGCGGTCATTCTGGGGCTGTGTGGCGAGAAGCCGGACACGGTGGACGCGGACAACGTGGACGCACTGGTAGACCTCGTTCGGGCCGGGGAAGCGTTGCGAATCGCGGGATCACACCGGGTGGCGTTCCACGAGTCGCGGGACTTGTTGTTCCACAAAACGGAGTTCCTGCCATTCCACCCGAACGGCGTGCGGTTCACGGCACGGGATGCCAATGACAATCCGGTGTCACAGGCGACGTATTACTCCGTGGGCGGTGGGTTCGTCGTGCGGGAAGGCGAAGTGGCAGCGGCGGGCGGCGACGAACAGCCCATGAAGTACGAGTTCACGTCGGCGAAAGACTTGTTGGCGATTGGTAAAGCGACCGGGTTGCACATCGCGGACATTGTTGCGGCGAACGAGCTGGCTTGGCGACCCGCGTCCGAAACTAATGCGAAGCTGGATCACATTTGGGCGGTGATGGAAGCGTGTATCGAACGCGGCTGTCGCACCTCGGGCATCCTACCGGGTGGCCTAGATGTGGAGCGGCGGGCGGAGAAAGTTTACCAGCACCTCATCAGCAAGTCGATGATTCAAGACCCTCTATTGCACCTCGATTGGGTCAGCTTGTTCGCGCTCGCGGTCAACGAAGAAAACGCGGCGGGCGGGCGGGTCGTGACGGCACCGACCAACGGCGCGGCGGGGGTCGTCCCGGCGGTTCTGGCGTACTACATGCGGTTCATGCCCGGTGCGACCATCGACGGGATGCGGCGATTCCTATTGACTGCGGCGGCCATCGGGATGTTGTACAAGCGAAACGCCTCGCTCTCGGCAGCCGAGATGGGGTGCCAAGGCGAAGTCGGGGTCGCGTGTTCGATGGCGGCAGCGGGGCTGGCCGCCGTGATGGGCGGCTCGAACGAACAGATCGAGAACGCCGCCGAGATCGGCATGGAACACAACCTCGGATTGACGTGTGACCCCATCGGCGGCTTAGTGCAAGTGCCGTGCATCGAGCGCAACACGATGGGCGCCGTCAAGGCCATCAACGCCGCCCGGCTCGCGGTCATCCACGGCGACGGTCGCCACCGCGTCCCGCTCGACCGCGTCATCGAGACGATGCGTCAAACCGGCATCGACATGCAAGGCAAGTACAAGGAAACCTCCCTCGGCGGCCTCGCGGTCAACGTCGTGGATTGTTGAAAATCAACCCAACCCCTATCCCCCTCCCCGCAGACGGGGGCTTCCTTCTTCCTTCCCCCCGTCTGCGGGGGGACCGAGGGGGGTTGATGGCTGCCTCCCGTAGTGGTGACGGTTTTGCTTCGTGTGGCTGGTTTGACCCCACCCCGGCCCTCCCCGCAAGC
>JANLRE010000149.1:0-6221 GCA_031368205.1 Fimbriiglobus sp.
CATGTATGAAGGCGCCCTTGTGACCGTGAAGGCGTTTCTGGCCCACCGTCCCGCCACACAGAAAATCATCGACAACGGGCTGACCGAAGTTGCCAAGACCGATGGTGCAAAGATTCAAGCGTTTCGGTTACACGAGGTGATTGAACAAGTTCGTGGGGAACTCAAAACGGAAAGCAAGACACTGGAAGGCAGCACACCGGACCCCATGCCAACAGTCAAGGAAGTCATCCCAGCACCCAAGCCGAAATCGGAGGCTCCGAAACCGCCCGCGACTGACGCCACGGTGTCCGGCGCCGTCACACTTCTTGGGAAGCCGCTGACCGATTGCGAAGTCACGATCGTCTCCATGACTTTGTCAAAACCGCGTGTCTTCACCGCGAAAGTTGAAGCGGGGCAGTATAAATTTGACGGGCCGATCCCGCTCGGGAAATACGTCGTCATCGTCACGGGTTCGCCGGCCGATCCGATACCCGAGAAGTACAAAACGACCCAAACATCGAACCTCCGGGTTGACGTGAAAGCCGGTGGCAACAACTTCGACCTGAACTTACAGTAGGTTGATTTAGTCGATGTTTACTGTGCGGCGGGCCAGCCGATTTTCGTTTGCCAAGATCACACAAATTGCCACAAACAGGGTCAGAAACACGGCCGTGTGGCTGCCAAACGTCAGGGACAAATCTTGCCACTCGCCGCCGATTAAACTGGGGCCGACCGTCAGGACCAAGCCCACGACCAACGTGGCAATCAGGTAACCGCGAACTAGGGCGCTATACGAGCGGACGGCGATCGCCGTGGCCAGCACCATGAACGGCAGGATCAGCACGACGCCGTGATGCTTCCAGGTGCGCTCACTGAAGAGCAACATGCCGAGTGCGATTAACGAAAACTCCGCACCAAGCCTCACGCCACTTCGCACCCCGGCAACCCCGTGTACCGGAGTCCAACACAGGGCGACGACGCAGACCACGAACAGGACTTGGCAACCGCGAATCACCAGCCGGGCGCCACCAGTGCCGATGTCTGCGACGTTGTGGTACTCCAGGCCGTGCGGCTTGTGGTCGTCGTCGTCGTAACCAATCACGGACGGCTCGTTCGTCAGCAGCCGAAACGTCAGACCGGGGATCGACTGGTTCGAGTGCTCACTCGTGACTTTTCCGTCGATGATGAAAGGCCGCACCATCGTGTCAAACCAACTCTCCAGTAACGTGTTGTTGTGCTGCCAACCCAGGATGGCACCGGGGACGACGAACAACCAGATGCCACACCCGACCAGACACACCGCCACGGTTTTCCAGGCGCGTTTCCACACGAAATAGGGCACGAAGAGTGCGGGTGTGACTTTGCAAGCAATCGCCAACGACAGCACGAACCCGGCGGTGTAGTCCCACTTTCGCCGAAACGCTTCCAGACTTCCCAGCACGAGAAACGCGATGAAGATGTTGACGTTGCCGTGCGACAAGTCCCCAAGGATCGGGTGCAGGCTAAAGAAGATGGCCAACGTCTTCGCCCAAAGTGGAATGACCGACCCAGGACTTTCACAGATGCGGATCGACCAAATGACCGCAACGATTGCCATCAACACTTTGAGAAAGAACCACACCATCGCACCGGGCAAGCGATCCAATTCCGTCAGCGGCCACAGGATCAACGCTTGGATTGGTGGGTTCGGGTAGTTGTACTTGTGGTAAATATCATCGCCACGTTCCAGCCCCTGAATCTGATCCCGCCACCGCAAGAACGCGGATTTCGTTTGCGTTCCATCCCGGCTCACCTTGTGAACTTTCTCGGCGTACCGATACGTCGAGGATGCAATTATCAGCGCGACGATAACCCACAGCACGATTTTCCAGCGCGCCGTGGGAACGGCGTACAGGCGGTCAAAGAGTCGCGTCGGCCACGAAAGCCAAAGGGTCATGAAGGCAACGTCCATACGGATGAATAACACGAATGGAACAGTCTAACCGCGATCACGCATCTCCGACAAGGGGAAGGCTCGACCCTTACTTTCCCGCCCAGGTTTTGAGCAGTTCGATCACGGTTCGCACGTTGACTTCGAGTTCTTCGAGGCAGACCCATTCCAGCGGGCTATGAATGTTGTGTTCGCCCGTCGAGATATTCGGCGTCGGTAACCCCTTTGCCGTCAACATCGCGCCGTCGGTACCGCCGCGGATGGCGCGTTGCTTGGGTTGCAGTCCGGTGCGGCGGACGGCTTCGAGGGCGTAGGGGACGGCACGCGGTTCCTTCTCCATGCCGTCGCGCATGTTGCGGTATTGTTGCGTGACGGCCACGTCAATTTTGGCTTCGGGGTACTCGGTTTCGAGTTGCGTCGCAATCACCCGAAGCAGGTCGGCGTATTCGGCGAGTTTCGGGGCTTCAAAGTCGCGCAACAGGATTTGGATCGTTGTCTTCGGCACGCCGCCTTCGATGATGTAGGGGTGTAAAAACCCGGCCCGCTCTTCCGTCACCTCCGGGGTCAGTACCCGAGTGGGCATCCGGCTCAGGAACATCCCGGCGATTCGTACCGCGTTGGTCATGCGGCCTTTTGCCAAGCCGGGGTGGATGTTCACGCCGGTGATCGTGACCGTGGCTTTGTCGGCGGAGAACGTTTCGCCTTCGACCTCGGCGGTGCCGCCGCCATCCAGCGTGTACCCGACAACAGCGCCGATGTCGGCTGGTTCCAGGTGAAGGACGCCTTTGCCGATTTCTTCATCGCAGGTGAAGACCACTTTCACCGTGCCGTGTGGGATGGTTTTATCTTCGGCAAGCAGCCGTGCGACTTCCATGATGACCGCGACACCGGCTTTGTCGTCGCCGCCGAGAAGTGTCGTGCCATCGGTGGTGATGATCGTTTTGCCGATCAGTTCGAGCAGTTCCGGACTTTCGGCAACGCGAATGACCCGCGACGGGTCATTCGGCAACGCGATGTCACCGCCGGCGTAATTGCGAATCACTTGCGGCTTCACGTCGCGTCCGCTGAACTCCGGCGACGTGTCAACGTGGGCGTTCAACGCCACGACGGGCACGCCCGGTACGTTCGCCGGAATCGTGGCGTGGACGATGCCAAACTCCGTGACGCGCGCATCCACATAACCCAATGCTAAAAGCTCGTCGCACAGCATTCGCCCGAGTACGAGTTGGCCGGGTGAGCTAGGGTAAGTCGTGGCTTTTTCGTCCGCCTGGGTGTCGATTTGGACGTAGCGTAGGAAGCGTTCGAGCAGTGATTTCATGGGGTCGTTCCGGGCATCAGGTGGGTTCACTATGACTTCGGCGTTCTACGAGTTTGCGGCGTTGTGGCACCGGGCTTCACCACACCAACTTGGGGGCAAATCGGTTTCAGGCTGCACACGTCACACTTCGGTTTGCGGGCGATACAAACAGCGCGTCCGTGCAGAATGAGCCGGTGGCTGAAGTGGGTCCACTCCGGTTGCGGGATGAGCCGCATCAGGTCGCGCTCGACCTTCTCGGGGTTCGTGTGCTTGCTGAGGCCGAGCCGACGGGAAAGCCGACCGACGTGGGTATCGACCGTGATCCCCGGTGTACCGAAGGCGTCACCGAGGATGACGTTCGCGGTCTTGCGACCGATCCCCGGCAGGGCCACGAGTTCGTCAAGCGTACTCGGCACTTCGCCGCAGTGGTGCTGAATAACCTGCGCGCACATCGCCTTGATGTTCTTGGCCTTGGTGCGAAAGAACCCTGTCGTTCTGATGTACTCTTCGATCTCGGTTTGCGTTGCATCGGCGAAAGCTTGAGCTGATTTGAAGCGAGCGAACAGTGCCGGTGTCACGATGTTAACCCGCTTGTCGGTACACTGCGCGGACAGAATCGTGGCGATGGCCAATTCCAGCGGGTTGGAAAACGTGAGGGCAATTCCGCTGTCCGGGTAATGCTCCGTGAGGTCCAACATCAGCAACGGAATCCGTTGTTTGAGCGGCGGAATTTTCGGTCGGGCGGGGGTGGTCATGGTCTTACTATTAGGCTGCGTTTGCAACACGCAGGCAAGTCTCGTCCGCATTCGTAACGGTGTTGAATCCGAGTTGTCGTAGCCAATCAACGGCATTGGGCGTTGGGGCAATGTCCCAGGTTGTCACCGTTGCCCACGGCGAGAGTTGCGCGCGAAGAAATCGTAGCGATTCCACCGTGTCGGCGACGATCCACTTGGCGTGCGCGAACCGAGTTGCTGTCTCGTCGATCACGATCCGTTGCCGTGCCTGCTGTGCTTCCAGTGGTGTGACCCGAGCACGACGTAAGGCTTCGTTGAAGGCACGATCCAAGGCCGATTGAACCAGTGACATCCCGCTGTCACCCGTTGCCATGAACACGCCGCTTTTCCCGCGAATAGCGAGTTCAACCGCAATTCCGGCGTTGCGATCGTCAGTGCCGAAGATGCCGACGGACTCCGGGAGCGTTTCGACGGCACTGATACGAGATGCCGGGCGAATGGTGGCACTTTGAAACGCCGTGCGTTCGGCGGCCAGCTTTTCGGGCGGCGACTTTGCGAACGGGTTCCAACGCGGTCGCCGTTTTCGCGGTTGTGCTTGTAGGCGGTCGAGCCATTGGCGCAATTCGATCTTGGCCCGCCGCGTACAAAACGCATCGTCGATCAGACCGCATTGTGCCGCTTCGCGGGCGGTAATTTCTTGTCGGTTCCAACCGCGTCCGGTCAGCCGCGATACGCCGCCCCAACAGGAGGGAATGTTTTCATCAAACCCGAACCACGAATCCGGCCCCGCCACGGCGATGCGGTAATCGCACGCCAATGTCAACTCCAAGCCCGGCCCGCGACACGGCCCTTCGATGAAAGCAAGTGTGACGAGTTCGAGTGCCGCGAGGCGGTTCAAGATCCGCTGCCCGGTTGTTGCAAACAGGCTGCGATCGGCGTGCGATTGCAACCAATTCTCACTTTCAAGATGATGACCGCCACAGAATCCAGCGGGTTTTCCGCTGCGAATGACGAGGATTTCGAGTGACGATTGTTGTTGAACTACCGTGATGACGTGGTCGATTTCCTGCAACCGTGACAAGGTTAGAGCGTTCACGGGCCAGCCGGGAAATTCCAGCCAGAGCGTCGCAATCCCGTCATCCGCCGTAACGCGGAGTGTGTCACTCTCGTACAACATGCCCGCATGGTCGGTCATGTTGTCGCAACGGTCAAGACGAACTGGTTGCCTCTAGACTTTGGCATTCCCGGCGAACCGACGACGTGAGTCGTCTGGGTGAAAACCTGCCAACCGACCCAGGCTGTCCACCCAGCAGCTTACGCAGCCGGTTCGCCGGGAAATCAGAGCGAAAAAATGGTATCGACTGTGCTTCAAACCGACGTTCCGGGCGTGCCGTGTTATCGGGGCAAAGTCCGGGACGTTTACGACCTCGGCGATCGGCTGGCGATTGTCGTCACGGACCGGATCAGCGCGTTCGATTGGGTGATGCCCAACGGCATTCCGGGGAAGGGTCGCGTCCTGACGGCGATGACGAAGTTTTGGCTGCAATGGCTCAACGAACCGAACCATCTCATCAATGATTCCGTGGACGAGCTCCCCGAAGCGTTTCGGCAACAACGGACTGTCTTTGAAGGCCGCACGATGCTGGTGCGGAAAACGAAAGTGATCCCGATCGAGTGCGTGGCACGGGGGTATCTCGTCGGGTCGGGGTGGAAAGAATACCAGCAACTCGGCACCGTTTGTGGCCTGAAGTTACCGACAGGATTGCGACAAGCAGAAAAGTTACCGCAACCGATCTTCACGCCGGCGACCAAAGCGGAGCAGGGCCTTCACGATGAGAACATCCCTTATGAGACGATGGCAACAAACATCGGGGATTCGTTGTCCAATCAATTGCGGAGCCGGACACTTTCGATCTATCAACGGGCCGCTGATTACGCAGCCAAACGCGGCGTGATTATCGCCGATACCAAGCTGGAATGGGGCCAACTTCCCAACGGTGACGTGATCTTGATTGACGAGGTGTTGACACCGGACAGTTCCCGGTTCTGGCCTGCGGAATCCTACACCGTGGGGACTTCACCGCCCTCCTACGACAAACAATTCCTACGCAACTGGCTGGAAACAACGGGTTGGGACAAAAACAGCCCACCACCAGAGTTGCCAAACGAAGTGATTCAGAGCACAGCAGCGAAATATGCCGACGCACTGTCACGACTCACCGCGTAATCCGATTGAGGTGAACGGTTTTGTAGGTCGTGGTCGAGGCTTTGCGAGGCCCGA
>JANLRE010000168.1:0-2756 GCA_031368205.1 Fimbriiglobus sp.
TCTTGCGGCTGGAGATCTATTGCTTCCAACGCGGGATCAGTTGGTTCGCCACCAAGAGATCGATCATCAACGACGCCCTGCGAGCCTACCTCGCCAAACCCTTCATCCTGCTCCCAAACATGGCAACTGCGTAACATCTAACTTATCAGAAATTCCATCTCCCGACATAGGAGACTGTAACACTATCGCGTCTCGATCTCCAGCGTCTTCTTCACCACCCGTGCGGGGTCGCCTTCGATCGTGGTGCGGCCGTCTTTCTTCACCAGAGTTTGGAAGGTGTGGACGAGGCGGTCGGTTACGTCTTTGCCGCGGAGGATTTGGCCGGCGGGGAACTCGGCGTCGGCGGCGAACAAGGTGATTTGTTCCTTGCCGAGGCCGCCCTTGATCGTGATGCCGGGCTTGCCCTTCTCCGGGAATTGCAGCGTCGCGCCGGGGGCGAGCTTGGTTTTTGGGTTCACGAGCAGGACTTTTTTGCCCTTCGCGCTGGTGCCGACGAGTTCGACGAACAGGGGCTTGTCGGACTTGTTCGTGACGGTGATCGTCATCACGTCGCCCGGCTCGAAGATGTTGTTCTTCTTGTTGGTTTTGAGTTCAACTGCGAACGGCGGATTGACAACCGGGAAGTCGCGGCGGACGGTGCCGTCGAGCGGGACGATCGGCGTGCCCAGGCCCAGGCCGCGCACCGCTTGGTCATAGTACTCCTCCCACGCATCGCGGCGAACGACCCCGCCCGTTGTTAGTGGCAGCAGACCCAAAGCGCTGAACGCCGGGGAGCGGAAGACGCTTTGGAGGTGGGTCGATTCGTTCAGCCCCAGTTCGCCGCCTGCGGTCGCCAGGGTGAGCGGATTATCGAGGTAGCGCCGCGTCACCGGGGCCAGCGACTCGCGGGCTTGCGTTCTACCAAGGGTTCGCCGCATCGCGTCCAGGAACCGCGTGCCATCTTCCTTCAAGAAGTCGTCCATCACTTTTTGCTCGGGGTACAACTGCAACGCTTCTCGTTTGTCAAAGCCCGCCACGCCGGGCAGATTCAGCAATGCAGGGCGGACGTTGTCCATGAAGCCCTTCATCCCCTGGTCGTGGCACCGCATGCACGACAGGCCGTTGCGGACGATCTTGTCTTCGGCGAACTTGTCAACGACGATTTCCGTCGGGGCCGCATCCAGGCGGTCACCTTTGTTGTTCGAGACGTAGTAAGCCTGCAACCCGTTGGGCAGCGTGAAGATCATCTCGCCGCCGCTTTCTTTGAACGCGATCGGGTCTTTGAACATGTTTTCCGGGCCACGGTTCGACTTGAAGTCGAAGCTCTTCCAGAAGAAACCGTACCGGGCGGGGTGGCGTTCCACGACGCGGTTGTTGTGCGACACGCCGGACACCGTCATCCCCGCCCGCTTCGCCACGCCGCTCTTAATGTTAGCCGCCGAATCGACGCCGAGCTTCGCCTCCAGTTCTTGCAACGTGAACGGCAGTTGCAGGAAGTCTTCGTAGAGCAACGGCAGCGTGGCGCTACTCACGAACCAGTCAGCGCGGACGAACGGGATGGGGCGGGCCATCTCGGCAGGGGCGAGGAATTCTTTCACAAGGCGGTCGAAGGTTTCGGAGTCCTTGTAGAGGATCGCATAGGGGTATTCGAGTAGCGCGAGGTCGAAGAGATTGACCTTCGACTTGCCCAGACTCAGCCCGCCGTCGAACGCTTCGTAGGGCGTCAGGTGCCAGCCGAGTTTACGCAAATCGACCGCAAAAACGGTGTTCGCCGGGGCGTCAATCGACTGCGGCACGACGATGGTTGGTTCCCAACTGAGGTGGTTGACGGCCTTCGCCAAGGCTTCGCGGTGCAGTTCGAGTTCGTCTGCCGTCACGCCACCCGTCAGCAAGTGGTTCAGGCTGAAGTAGCGGGTGAAGCGGCGGTCCTCGGGGCGTTGGTCGCGGACGTGGGCCAAGATTTTCTTGAAGACGTATTCCGTGCCGCCCGCGTCCTTCGTCACGTTGTCTTTCTTCACTTCGGGCGGTGTCACTGCATCATCGGGGAAGTTTGGCGCCCCGCCGGCGATCCATTTTCGGATCGTGTCAATTTCACCGGGTGCCGGTCGCGGTTGGCCGGTGGGCGGCATCACGGAATCATCGGTCGCCGTGATGAGTTGAAAGAGCAGCGAGTCATCGGGCTTACCGGGCACCACTTTATCTTTCTTCACCAGTAACTCGCGGTCGAGGATTTTGACGCCGCCGTTGATCTTTACCCCGCCGCCGTGGCACTCCAGGCAGTGCGCCCGAAACACCTCCTTAGCACGGGCGGCGAGAACCTCCGGCTTCTCCTTTGAGGCGGGTTCTTTCGGGGTTTGCGCGAACGCGGGCAGCGACGAAACTGCGAGGCCAAAAATCGCCAAGACGAGTGATCGTTTCACGGTGTCACGTGGTTTTAGGGGAATGACGTTGTGTGCTATTAGAACGTAAGGTGCGGCAAAAACTTCCGGAAAAGTAGATTAAGTCCGCAGTTTGGCGGCCTGTTCGCGGAGCACCGTTGTCAGTTGCGTGACCGTGGTATCCATTGCGAGGCGAACCTTCGCGGTGTCGCCGGTTGTTTCGAGGTCGATCAAGTTTTGGTCGAACTTCTTCGCCCACTTCTGACACCGGCTAAGCAAGTCTTGGCGTTGCTCGGCGCTCAGGGGTTTGTGTTCCATCAACTGAATTCGGGTGCAACCGTGGCGGAACTCGGTGATCCGTTCGGCGAGCGCTAACGCAGTCGGCGTTTGTTGGGTTTT
>JANLRE010000171.1:0-2386 GCA_031368205.1 Fimbriiglobus sp.
TCTTGCGGCTGGAGATCTATTGCTTCCAACGCGGGATCAGTTGGTTCGCCACCAAGAGATCGATCATCAACGACGCCCTGCGAGCCTACCTCGCCAAACCCTTCATCCTGCTCCCAAACATGGCAACTGCGTAACATCTAAAATCAATTTAACCACGGAATACACGGAAATTACGGAAGCAATCAAGATCGCCAAGACCAAGTGCATCTCATCATGATCGGATTTCTTGCTACTAACTTTATGTCTTTCTTTCCGTGTTTTCCGTGGTGAATGAACTGGGCTAACTCATTCGGGCGAAGACTCTCGACCACTCTGGTAACATCTCGTTCAGTTCCTCGACACTTCCTGCTCGTAACGTCACGTGGCCGACTTTGCGATCGGGCCGATCTGGCTTGCCGTAACGGTGGATGTGGGCGGTGGGGTGCTGTAGCACGCTCGTAGTCGGGGGGATCGTGCCGATGAAGTTGAACATCGCCGACTGCCCGACGCTGGTTGCGCTGCCGAGTGGCCACCCGCAAATGGCACGCAGGTGGTTTTCAAACTGGCTGGTGTGGGCGGCTTCGATGGTCCAGTGGCCGGAGTTGTGAACCCGTGGTGCCATCTCGTTCGCCAACAATCGCGGACCGTCCTGGAACCACTCGATGGTTAACACGCCGACGTAATCCAACTCCGTCAACACTCGCAAGGCGTAGTCCGTGGCGCGCTCGGTCAGTTCTTCGCCCGTTGCGGACGCGGGGGCAATGCTGCGGTGCAAGATGCCATCTAGGTGTTGATTTTCAATCAGCGGGTAGCAAACGACCGACCCGTCTTTCCCCCGCACCGCAATGAGTGACAGTTCCCGATCAAACGGCACGAACCCTTCGAGTATCAACGGACGGCCACCGAGCTTTTCCCACGCCATCTCCACATCAGTCGCGGTGCGAATGACCGCTTGCCCCTTGCCGTCGTAACCAAAGCGCCGCGTCTTCAACACGCACGGCAAGCCGATGTGTCGAATGGCGGCATCGAAGTCGTCGCGGGAATCAATCGCCGCAAATGCGGGGGTCGGGATGCCGAGGTCGCGGAAGAAGTTTTTTTCCGTGCTGCGGTCCTGCGAGACTTCCAACGCGCGCGGCGGTGGGAACACCGGCACCCGCTCCGCGAGCCACCGGGCCGATTCCATCGGAACGTTTTCAAACTCGAACGTGATGACATCGGAGACTTGTGCGAGAGCATACATCGCGGCAAAATCGTTCTCGAACTCGCCGCGAATGTGGTCACACACTTGCGCCGCACACGGGTTCGCGCCGGGATCCAACACCGTGCAAGAAATGCCAAGTGGGTAGCCCGCCAGTGCCATCATCCGCCCGAGTTGCCCGCCGCCCAAAATGCCGACACGCATCACGCGCTCCTATCACACGCTTTGGGGGTTCGGGTTGGCTAACACGGTTTCGGTTTGCTGCTTGCGGAACGCTTTGACGGCATCGCGGATCGCGGGATATTTATTGCCCAAGATCGACGCGGCCAGCAACCCCGCGTTCGTGGCACCGGCTTTGCCGATGGCCAACGTACCAACCGGCACACCCGCCGGCATTTGCACAATCGCCAGTAGCGCATCCATCCCACGCAACAGCGAATACTCCGTGCCAACCGGCACACCAAGCACTGGTAAACTGGTCTTCGCGGCGCACATTCCGGGCAAGTGGGCCGCACCACCCGCGCCGGCAATAATCACTTCCAACCCACGCTCTTCGGCAGTCTCGGCGTAAACGAAAAGCTTGTCCGGTGTCCGGTGCGCCGACACGACTTGCACTTCATGCGGCACGCCCAACTGGGTCAGGATCGTGGCGGCGTGTTTCATGGTCTCCCAGTCGGATTGGGAACCCATGATGACGCCGACCAACGGCTTCGCAGGAACGTCGGACATGGCGGCACCTTAGCGTTGAACCCGCGCGGAGCCACCTTTGGCCAGCGCTTCGACTTCGGACAACTTTGCCATCGTCACGTCGCCAGGGAAGGTCGTCAGTAACGCGCCGTGTGCCCAACCTAGCCGCAACGCCCAGTCCGGTTTTTGCCCGGTGATGAGGCCGTAAATCAGCCCCGCCGCGAAGCCGTCGCCGCCGCCGATCCGATCGACCACATCCAGGTCGCACGTCGGGCTGATGTACTTTTGCCCGCCGTGCCACAACACCGCCGCCCACTCGTGCCGGTTGGTGCTGTGGGCTTCCCGCAACGTTGTGGCAACCGCTTTCAAGTTCGGAAATAACTTCACGGCGTTGTCGATCATCCCGAAAAAGTCGTCGTGATTGAGCTTCGATTCGGTCTGTTTGGAGACCTCCGGCCCTTGAATGCCGAGACCCTTTTGCATGTCTTCCTCGTTACCAATCAAGCAATCGACGTTCTCCAC
>JANLRE010000172.1:0-7358 GCA_031368205.1 Fimbriiglobus sp.
TCTTGCGGCTGGAGATCTATTGCTTCCAACGCGGGATCAGTTGGTTCGCCACCAAGAGATCGATCATCAACGACGCCCTGCGAGCCTACCTCGCCAAACCCTTCATCCTGCTCCCAAACATCGCAACTGCGTAACATCTAACTTGATAAATAGTAAGTCAAATTTGTCTATGATCGATCACCACTGAACCATGCTCCGTGTTCAGGAACTGCCGTCAATCGCAGTTCCCGAACACGAACATCGCAACTAGAAAACTTGTTGCGAACTCTGTACAGAAAACTACGGCTCACACGTGCCACTGTAGACAATCGTGTTCCCAAGCACGCTAGCCTCGTCGCAATTCGGGTTGCTAAACACGATCAGCAATGCACACTGTGTGTGCCCATAAGGGTATGCCTTGCATGTGGAATCCAATGTCTCATCCACGGCTTGGCAAAGACCGTAATCGTAAAATCGGTTCGGATTGTAGGACTTTACGGTATACGTTGCGCCGTTCTGACCCTTCAGTTTGACTGCGGGGTTGACATTGGTGCACCCTGAGGTGGCACAATTGTTGGTTGCAACCTCGCACTTGGCTGGGAGCATATTAAATGGAGGGCCAACTCCCTGGGTCCAAGTGAAATCGGCTCCCAAAGTTCCAACTGCCAGTAACATCAGCATCAACGCAAACATACTCACAACACGCCAGCGACTTGCAAACATGACCGACCTCCCAGTTTGTTGAACCACATCGGTTCAAGTGTGTAAAACACATCGACACTACTCACTTTGCCGAAACCCCGTGATGGGGATTCGGACTTCGGTTGCATCGGGCTGTAACACGTCAACGGCCACCCATCCGGCCAGCAGCCGACTATCTGTCGCTAACTGGACCGAAACCTTCAACATAACCCCATCAGCAGTGTTGCCGCTATCCAGTAATTCAGCCACGATGTTGGGGTCAGAAGTTCGCACTTTTGTGACTGATACGGGCGCGCCTTTCGCACCAGTCAGTTTGATAATCTTGTCCTCGGCGGTAGTCGCTTGGGGACCAAAACTGAGCGACAATTGCCGTGGTTCGGCAACCACGGATTCCTCCACCGACCAGTCCACTGTTAAGCTGGCCGCAGGCAGATTGGCAGCACCGTTGTGGCCGACACGAACTATCGACGATCCGTACCCCACTTGTTTCGGAACAATCAGTACCAGCGAAACCGGCGTTCGTCGCCTGACACAGTTCCCGTCTAGGATTTCAATGGTTGATGGACTCTTGCGAATCGTCAACCCATCAAAATCAACCGAGAGAATTGGTTCTGGTGACAAGTCATTTGTGTTTTCGGCATACTCCTCCAGAATGGCTTCCCCAGTGTTAGTGCTTCCTGGCTTGGCCCGTCGAGCCAAGTGAATGACCGTCGGCTCGAACTTCACGGGTTGGTAAATGGCCGTCCTGGCTTCCGCCGTCCAGATTTCGCCCCGCTGGTCCACCCAATGGCACAGGAACCGTTGCAGGCCGTGACGCCCTTGGCCGTTCACTGCCATCGTGACCTTGGTGGATTCCCCCGGTTGTAGCTCAGTCTTCTCCAATCCACCTGTCGTGCATCCACAGCTACAGGCGAAATTACTGAAGGTCATAACCTCATGTGTTCGGTTGACAACCGGGACAGCCATGACGATCGGGGATGATGAGTCACGCCAGACGGTAGCGGGATGATCCACTCGGAACGTCAACGGGTTATCAGGTTGGACAGTAGTTGATTCTGTTGCGATCGGACTTGTACATCCAACGACCGCGACACTCGTCGCGACGAAGCAGATTAAGACTGCGAGTCGTTGGCTTGTCATGGGACGCCCATTACAGGTTGCAGTTGCCGCTTCCGAAAGCACGAAAGCACGAAAGCACGAAAGCACGAAAGCACGAAAGCACGAAAGCACGAAAGCACTTTACTCGTGTTGTCTGGCGTGTGCAAGTAGAATTTTCATTTTGTTTCAGATCGACCCTTGACGGTGAAAATGTGTTCACAGGTCCGCTCCTCCATCACGACCCCAACTTCCCCTAGGCGCGGTTGGTGGCAGGGGGGTATCGTTTGCGGCGGGTGGGGTGTTTTTTTCGCCAGGGAGGGCGGGCTATGCGGACGTGCATTTTCGGTGTCGTCGTGACGGCGTTGGTGTCGAGTGGCGGCTATTGTGTCTATTTTGTCGATTCCCGCTACGAATCGGCCCGGTTGGGTGGGGCGTGCGTTTCATGTCAGGATGCGCTTCAGGGTGGGGATGAGGCACAGGTTGAACAGGTCTCGATCACACTGTGCGGTAGTGATACCGGCTGTGCGATGCCGCCGGTCACGGACGTGTTTGACGTGGCGAAGGCACTGGAGCAACCGTCGCCGAAGGACTTGCCGTTCATTTCGTTCGACGAACCGCCGTTTGCCAAGCCGGTGAATGCGGGTATCGTGCAAGCGACATTCCTGGAAGCCGTCGCCAACGAAATCGCCCCGATGCCACGCGAACAGGACGACACCACACCAGGGGTCGAACGGTTGCCGGCACCGCGAGTGTACCAGGCGTTTTAGCGTTAGATTGCAGTTAATGCTTGACACGGCGTTCCTCGCACTTTTGGTGGGTGGTTGCCATGCGTGTGTTTGATCCTGTCTTACGGGCGCTGGGGCGATTGCGGTTGTGGCAACAGTTCGTGTTGCTCGGCCTCTTTGTCGTGACCGTGCCGATCATTTCGACGACGATGCGGTTCTTGAAGGACGGTCAGGAGATCCTGACGCAGCATGAAATCATCGACCTCAGCGATGAAAGCAATCTGCGTGTCAACGAAATCCGCGAAGAGTTCGACTACCTATTGAGAGATGTCGCACGGGCGGCGCGGCAACTCAACGAGAAGAACGTTGATGTCGAAACGTGCGTCCAAGACTTCACCAAACGTTGGCCGAACGAAATCGCCAAGCCCGGCGAACCCGCCGGCGACATGGCCAAGGTCCGGCATCGGTACTTCGGCGGCACGTTGATCGAATCGCAACTCGTCACGATTGAACCAACCGGCTTCACGACGACACTCCGAATGGACGCGGCGGAAGCGAACCTCGTCGGCGTGATGCCGAAGGGTTCGGCGGTCGATGTGGCCGTTACGGAAGTGTGTGAGCGGGTCCGCCGGGATTCACCGTCGCACATATCAGCGCTTCATTGGCAAGCGGAAACGGGGCGGTGCGTCGTCGCGGTCGGGTGGCCGGTGCGGTGGGTGGAGGGGCGCCCGACGCACCTGTTCGCGGTGGTGGTGGACTTCACCCGGTACATCGAAAACCGGCGCGGCACGTCCCCACGGCATCAGTACATCGTTACCCAACCCGATGGCACGGTGCTCGTTCATCCGACTGCCGAATTCGCCGCGAAGCAAGTCAAACTCTCCGACGTGATGGGTTGGGACTTTCCTGTAGGCACGTCCTGGGTGTCGCCGAACGAGAGCAAACCGGGCCAGCAACAGCGCTACGCCCAGATGCTGAAAGAAGGCGGTTCCCGATTGGATGGGGTGCCCGATGCCGCGCTGACTAGCTACTACCGCAAGGGCTACTTCGGCACCCCACTGAGTGCGAAGTTGGGACAGAATGCCCGCACGGAACTCGGCGCGATTAACCAGTGGTTGGCCGCCGAGGTTGAACGCGATCCCCTGTTGCGTTACGGCGAATTGACGGAGGCCGCGAGCTACGTGGAAATCTCCCATCCGAATTTGCAACGACTCCTAGCGATCTGCTTGCACCTGGAACAGTGGTGGGCGGCTGGCGCGATTGATTGGATCGACCCGCTGTTGTGCAAAACGTTTCAAGGGCAACTCACCTATCTCCGGATGGATGCCAACGACGAGGACGAACCGCCGCGCTTGCTCGTGGCGGCCTCCTTGGAAGAATTGCACGAGGACATCGACTCCAAGTTCTGGCGCATCGTCTGGCGTTGGGTCGTCCCCACGGTGGCGATAGCGGCAGCGTTGACGGTGTTCTTAATTTGGCTCATCACGAGTAGCTTGCGTCAGTTGGCCAAGACCGCCGACACGCTTTCGGACCCGAGTGTCTCCCCGACGATCACTGGCGGCGGCTGTGTCGAAGTCACGCAACTGGCAGGTGCGTTGCAAGGCATGGCGCGACGGTTATACGGCATGAACGAGCAACTCGAATCGCGCGTCAAACTCCGTACCGCTGAGCTAGCCGAGACGAACTCGAAACTCGAAGTGGCATTGCGGCAAGCCGAAGCCGCCGGCCGCGCCAAGGACACGTTCGTGGCGAACATGAGCCACGAATTGCGGCAGCCGTTGCACATCATCATCGGCTTCACGGAGGCGTTGAAAGAAGAAGCCGTCGATGCCAACCACGCCGAACTGATCCCCGACCTCAACAAGATTCTGACCGCCGCCAAGCACCTGCTCGACCTCATCAACGACATCCTCGATCTGGCGAAGATTTCGGCGGGGCGAATGGAATTGATGGTCGCCACGTTCGACCTCACGCTGATGGTCCGGGACGTGCAAACCTTGGTCGCGCCGCTCGCGGACAAGCACGCCAACCAGTTCGTGGTGGACGTGCCAAATGCTCTCGGGGTGATGATCGCGGACGAGCGCCGGGTGCGGCAGATTCTGATTAACCTGCTGAGCAATGCGTTCAAGTTCACGACCAACGGCACCGTCACGTTGCAGGTTCGCCGCGTTCAAAAAAACAGCCACGAGATGATCGAATTCGCAGTCGCCGACACCGGCAAAGGGATGACGGCGGACCAGGTGAGTCGGCTGTTCCAACGCTTCTACCAGGCGGACCCCTCGACCACCCGCGAACAGGGCGGCACGGGTCTGGGGTTGGCGATCACGCAAAGCTTTAACGATGTCATGGGCGGCGACCCGATCCACGTTTCGAGCGTCCCGGACCAGGGTTCGCATTTCGTCGTTCGGCTTCCAGCAGTGGTGGAACCGTCTTCTCTCCCCCCGTCTGCGGGGGGACCAAGGGGGGTCGAAGCCTTCACCCCACCCCGGCCCTCCCCGCAGACGGGGAGGGAGCAAGATTCTTCTCTCCCTCCGCTTGCGAGGGGATTAAGGGGGGTCGAGGCGAGTACTCCACCCCGGCCCTCGCCGCACGCCGGCACCATCTTGGTGATTGACGACGACCCGATGGTGCATGAATTGATGCTGCGGTTCCTGAGTAAAGAAGGCTTCCGGGTCGTGAGCGCCCTGACTGGTGCGGAGGGGTTGCGCATCGCCCGCGACACCCGGCCCAGCGCGATCACCCTGGACGTGATGATGCCGGAGGTCGATGGTTGGTCCGTCCTCGCCGACTTGAAAGCCGACCCGCTGACGTGTGACATTCCCGTCGTGATGCTGACGATCGTGGACGATCGCGGTCGTGGCTACGCGCTGGGTGCAGCCGACTACCTGACCAAACCGATCGACTGGCAACGCCTCGCCGTAATCCTCCGGCGGTACCAATCGCTAGACCGCGCGTCACCCGTCTTGGTCATCGACGACGACCCCGAGTGCCGCGAAATGGTCCGTCGTTATCTGGAACGAGAAGGCTGGCGGGTGACCGAAGCCCCGGACGGCGAAGCGGGCTTGCGCGAGATGGCCACGGAGTTCCCGGCGCTGATTTTGCTCGACCTGATGATGCCCGTCCTCGACGGCTTCAGCTTCCTAACCGAGCTACCCCACCGCTTCCCCGGCGCCCGCGTCCCGGTCGTCGTCCTGACCGCCAAAGACCTCAACGCCAGCGACTTCGACCGCCTCAACGGCCGCGTTGCCCGGATCATCGAAAAAGGCAACCTCGCCCAATTCGACCACCTCGCCGAACTGGTGCGAACGATTGCCAAGACCGCGGCGACCCAAGCGAAACCAGGGTAGGTTCCAGGTACTTACTTTTTACTCGCAAGCAACTTCTCGATCATCGCGGTTGCGGCCTTGATGTCGTGGGCAGGGAACTTGCTGACCACGTTTCCCTCGAGGTCGATCAGGACCGTCGTCGGGTAGGACTGCACGCCGTACATTTTCGGCACGCCGCCGCGCCCACGTTCTTCGCCCTCGCCGACTCGTGCGCCGGAGACCAAGGCGTTCGAGAACGGCAGTTCTTTGCCTTTCCAAGCGTCTTTCACGTACCCGGCGTTTTTCGCGTTGAACTGCTCGACGGTCGCCACTTCACCATCTCCATCCACGTGAACCCCGATGACGGCGAGTCCTTTGTCGTGGAACTTCTCGTGCAACTCGATCAGCACCGGCATCGCCGCGACGCACGGGCCGCACCAGTAGCCCCAGAAGTCTACCAGCACGTACTGCCCCTTCAGGTCCGCGAGTTTAACCGGCGTGCCCACCCAGCCAACCACGTCGATGAACTCCGGCGCGGGCTTCCCCTTCAGGAAAGCGAGTGCGGTGGCCTTTAGGTTGATCGGTTCAACGGCGTACTCGCTCTGGTTCGGCGGCACGGTGATGGTGACTACTTTGCGGGGCAAGTCGGTCCCGTAGGCGTGCAAAGTGTAAACTCCCGGCGTCACCACGAAATCAAACTCGCCGGTTTCAAACGAACCGCAACCCGCGACCCGTCGGCCACCCAGGTTCAGGTAGACGTTGGTCCACACGATCTTCCCGCCAGCCTTAGTCAACTCGTCGGACACAATCTTCCCCGTCACGCGGCACTCGGGGCCGAGAACCACTTTGAGTTCACCTGATGCCAGTTGCGCGGGTGACGCCACGGTGAACGCGATCAGCTTCGATTTTTCGTCGCGGATCACGACCGGCAGCTTGTCGTATTTCGCCTTCACAGTTCCCCTCGAATCGGTCGTCGCACTGTCGGAGAGGTACCACTCAACGGGCGTGGTTGATTTCTTCGGTGATTCCAATTGCTTGCCCATCCACGTCGCCGCTTTCGCACCGGCCACCGGCTTGCCGTCCGGCCCGGTCACGCGGATCGTGACTTCCTGCGGGAACTCCTTGAACCCGACTGGAGCGCGAGCCAGTGTTATCAAGTGCGTTGCCTCGGACGCTTCAAACTTCGTGGGTCGTGCTTCGTCAGGCTTGTTGTTCAAGCAGATCGTCAGCCGGTCGCCTTTGGCCTCGTAAATGCCAAGGTGTTTGCCGGACGGAATCGTGATCGGCGCGCCGATTTCCGTCAAGTCGAGTTCGTCGAGGACCAAATCGACGGCCCGTTTATCGGTCGGGTCGAAGACGATTTTGCCGGTCAGGTTCTTCGAGTGCCCCATCAGTTTCGACAGTTCAAACTTGTCGCCCGCAATCGTGATGACGGAAGACCACACGCGATTCAAGCTATCGTGTGTGCTAAACTTGGCTGCATCGAACAGCCAGATGCCATCCAACTTCGCAGGAGCGAGTTGTGGGTCAGCAGCGCCAATGTTGAGGG
>JANLRE010000217.1:0-2686 GCA_031368205.1 Fimbriiglobus sp.
CTTCCCCGCAGTGCCCGCCTACCGCCAGGGACTGGCCGCGAGTTATTACGACTTCGCTTGCCTATGCGTCATCACCATCGGCAAGGAAGCAGACAAGAAACAGGAGTACGCCGACCGGGCGATGGAGATGTTGCAAAAGGCAGTCAAGGCAGGCTTCACCGACGCCGCACTCATGGCCAAAGACACCGACCTCGACCCGCTCCGCGACCGCGCCGACTTCAAGAAGCTACTGACGGCGTTGGCGAAGTAGAACCTACCCAAAACAGAACTCGCCCCGAATCCACGGATGGTGAAATGAACCATCCGCCGTGGTACAATCCCGCTAGGAGGTGACGCCATTTGTTATGATGGAATCATCTCTGGAGACCCGAAAATGAGCGATTTACCGAAACGGAAACTGACGGTCGCTGAGTACCTCATGATCGAGCGAAAGGCCGAGTTCAAGAGCGAGTTCTTCAACGGCGAGATGTTCGCCATGTCGGGGGCCAGTCCGCCCCACAACTTCATCAAGGAAAATCTGAGTGGGGAATTGTACACCCGACTCAAGGGCGGGCCATGCCGGAGTGTGTCCAGCGACCAGCGTGTGAAAGTGGATCGCACAGGTTTGTACACCTACCCTGACATCGTTGTCTTTTGCGGAACGCCTGAATACGACCCCGACGATTCGCACACGTTACTGAACCCGGTCGCCATCATTGAAGTGCTGTCGCCGTCCACGGAGAAGTACGACCGTGGGGCGAAGTTCCGCAACTACCAGCAGATTCCTAGCCTGACCGAGTACGTGCTGGTGGCCCAAGACGAGGCGGTGTGCGAACGCTACGTCCGGTTGTCAGACGGTGCCTGGGCGTTGGTTTCGTTCGTCGGGCTGGCGGCCACTTTAGTGTTGACTTCGGTCCCGGTTCAAATCCCACTTGCTGATGTCTACGCCGGTGTCACCTTCCCCGATGCACTCTCGCAATCGTGATCCCACCCGCAACGCTGTTCGCACTGCATGGCTATCTGAATAACTTAGACGTGCATCGACTCAGTGACTCGGTCTGAGTGACGGGTTTTGCACCGCGCTGCGACTCCTCCGGAGTCGGAGAAACTGTGGCGTGACGGTGACCTGGGGTGTCGCTACGTTCGACCCGTTCGGAACCACCCTCGCCAACGGCGTGTTCGTGGGGTAAGAACCGTTGTGAGGCAATCAGGGCACCCAAGTGGGGTGCGCCTACAGTAACCGTGCTCTCGTAAGGGCACCCCTCGTGGGTGCCCTCTGGTTGTGCTGACCCAACTACTTCTTGTCAGCCTCCGTCATCTTGACCAACTTTTCGATCGCGGCATCGAGTTCTTTTTCTGGGTCGCCGCGCCATTTCCCACGAATAATGCCACGAGAATCGACCAGGTAAACCATTGGCCAAGTGCGAACGTTCCAATCTGTACCAACCCCGTACTGGCCGTTGCGAAATGACCGCCACGTTATCTTGTGCTTCTCGATCGCGGCTTTGATACGTGGTGTGTTGTCGATGACCTTGCCGTCGGAACCTTTAACACTGTTCTCTCCATCTGCCATAATGTCGCCATTGACGCCGACAATGACGAATGGTTTTCTTATATAGCGATCCACCAGTTCGCGTTCGTGCGACATCATTTCCATACACGGCCCGCACCATAACGCCCAGAATACGACCAACGTGACTTTGCCGCGTGTCTCCGAAAGTTTCATGACCTTGCCGTCCAGGTCCGGCCCGGTGATTTCTGGAACCTCTTGGCCGACGTTGAGTCGCTGGATTTCAAACAGCAGACGCTTGGCCGAGTCAACGATTGTGCCGGATTGATAACCACCGATTTCTTTGGCAGCCTTGTCCTGAATGAGGTTCTCCAAAAGCGGTTCGGCATCCTTCGGTTTGTCGTCCGCGTACAGATTCTCGGCCAAGTGGTAGGTGGCCCAAAGGCGAATCGTGGCGTGTGGTGTTTTGGCGATGACTGACCGCAAGAAATCGACAGGTGCTGATCGCACCCGAACTAACGGGTCGATTTTTTCGCTGGCCACATGATGCTTGAGAACGAGTTGGTACAGTTCCGGCGGCGTATTGGCATCTCTCAACTCGCTAATGTGGAACAGGAGTGCATTCAGACCAACCTCATCTGTAGGGTCCGTATCAATCATCACACGGAGGAGCTTTGCGGTTCGTTCTTGCATGACCGTCCACTCGACGAATTCGCCGTCCGCGTTCGCTTTGATTTTGCCGGACTTCGTGCCTTCAGCAATTTCTTCACGCTCTTTTGCATACTGCGCCCGGATCGCTTTGAACTGCTCAGCCCGATCGGACTTTGCAGCAGGCCGATCGTCGCCGTGAAGCACGGTCAGGAACAGTGTCAAAAGTAGCGTGCCGGCCATCAATCGTGACATCAACGAATCCTCCCTACGGGAACTAAACGCAACTCCGTAGGTGTTCACGGAAGATTGCGATTAAGCCGGCACTCATTCTGGTCATAGCTTGTGGCAAGTACAACTACTTCTGTTCGGCATTTCCTGGCGATCTAAGCTAATTTTTCGTTCACAACGCATGGCTATCTGAATAACTTGGACGTGTATCCACCCAGTAACTCGTTCTGCGTGACGGCTTTCGCACCACGCTGCGACTCCTCCGGAGTCGTAGAAACTGAGGCGTGCTGGTTACCTGGGGTGTCGCTGCGCTCAACC
>JANLRE010000224.1:0-5484 GCA_031368205.1 Fimbriiglobus sp.
GAACTGAAACGCAAAGTCCTCGTAGTGTACGCGGCCGTCGATGCGACCGTGGCCGCCGCCGCGCCGAGGTGTGATGCGTCCGGACGATGTTGCCGGTTCACGGAGTACGGCCACACGCTTTTCATCAGCGCGTTTGAAGCGGAGATTTTGCTGGAATCGGCACCGAGTTACATCAAGCCGATCACCCGTGATTTCTGCCCTTTTCAAGTGAACAACCTTTGCACCGCCCGCGCCGAACGCCCGCTTGGTTGCCGCATTTATTATTGCGATCCGGCCTTTGAAGACGCGGGGCAACGACTCACGGAAACGTCGTTGACGCAACTGAAGCAACTGGCCGACGAGTACGAAACCGGCTGGCGATACGCCCCACTCCATGACTTCTTGAACGAAGCCGAACGGCCACGTGATTTCGTCCCTGAAATGTGCGACAATGATCCATTTGATCGACGTATTGAATTGCCACTGACGTAGGATGCACACCCATGATGCGATTGTTTCTTGCAAGTACCCTGACTGCGTTGATCGCGTTCGCCTGTAGCGCTGCGGACTGGCCGCAGTTCCTCGGACCAACACGGGATAACGCTTCGTCGGAAAAAGTCGCGGCGTGGAAAGACGCACCGAAGGTGCTGTGGCGTCAGCCGGTTGGCGACGCCCACAGTTCGCCGGTTGTGGCGAACGGCGTCGTCTATGCGTTCTTCAAGCCGAAGGGGAAGGACGCGGACATGCTGACGGCGTACAAGGCCGAGACGGGCGAGCAGCTTTGGCAACAAAGTTACGACCGCGAAAAGTTCACCCCCGCGTTCGGCGCCGGGCCACGCGGCACGCCGGTCGTGGACGGCGGCAAAGTCTACACGCTCGGCAACACCGGTGTGCTGGCGTGTTGGGACGCCAAGACCGGGGATGTCGTGTGGAAGGTCGAGACGCTCAAGGATTTCAAAGCGAAGAACCTGTTCTTCGGGGTCAGTACATCGCCGACGCTGATGGGGGATTACGTCGTGGTCATGGTGGGCGGTAAGGACGCCGGAATTGTGGCGTTCGAGAAGGCCACCGGCAAACCGGCGTGGCACACCAGCAGCGACCCCGCCAGCTATGCCAGCCCGTTGTCACTGGGCATCGGCAGTAAGCAAGAACTGATTTTCCTGACAGGCAGCCACATTCGCGCGGTCGGCGCGGACGGCAAGGAACACTGGGCGTTCCCGTTCAAAGACCGCCTGAACGAAAGCTCCACGACCCCCGTGAAAGCGGGCGACCTCATCATCGGCAGTTCCGTGACGGCAGGCAGCGTGGCACTCTCGGTGAAAGACAACACCCCGAAAGAAGTGTGGAAGGACGAGAAGTTGACCTGCTACTTCTCCACGCCGGTCCTCGTGGACAAGCACCTGTACATGATTAACGGCGTGGCGAGTTTGACGAATGCTTCGATCACATTGCGGTGCGTCGAAGCGGCCACCGGACTTGTGAAGTGGAGCAAGCCGAACATCGGCAAGTACCACGCCGCGATGATCCGCACCGCCGACAACAAGCTGCTCATGCTCGACGACGCGGGCAACCTACTACTTCTGCAACCCGACCCCACCGGCTACAAGGAACTCGCCAAGGCAAAAGTGTGCGGCGCAACCTGGGCACACCCGGCGCTGAGCAACGGCATCGTGTTCGTCCGCGACGACAAGGAACTGATTGCGGTCAAGCTAGGGGAGTGAAGCCGCAACCGGACGATGTTTAGGAGTCCACGATGAGCTTTCGGGAGTTTGATTTGCCGACCTTGCAAGGGCGGTTTAGTGTCACGACTGACAACACCCAATCGTTGTTTCCGACAGTCGCGCCGGTGTCGATATCAAGCAGTTTGTCGAGTTTCTTAAGCACCTACGGCCCACTCGGGCTTGCCAGTGGGACGGAAAAGGGGCGTTCGGAACTGTTGGTCGCTCCCATGATGGGTGAAGTCTGGGCACGCAGTCGGCGACAGATTGCCGTGTATTCAGGCTTAGAGTTCAACGTGGACGTTGCTCGGGGTCTCAACGGCATCTGTGATTTTGTACTCGGCGTCTCGAAGCAAGTGTATTTCATCGAGGCCCCGGTTCTTGTCGCCGTCGAAGCAAAACGGGATAGCATCCCCGACGGGTTGGGCCAATGCGGCGCGGAGATGATCGCGGCGCAATTGTTCAACCAACAGGCGGGCAAGCCGAGCGAGACAATTTACGGGTGTGTCACCACCGGATCGAACTGGAAATTCCTCCGCCTCCGTGGGCAACACTTGGACATCGACATCGACGAGTACAGCATCAGCCAACCGGATCGGATTCTCGGCGTGTTGCTACACTGTTGCGGTGTGACGGTTTGATGGGACATCAAGTCCAGGCGGTTGGATTTCCGACCCGATGTCCAACCACACAACTGTACTGTAAGCGGGTTGGTCTAAGCCTTCTCCAGCGAGAAAAGCCCTGAAACATAGGCATCGGCACGGATCAAAAACTTAGAATCGTCCGTTCGGAGTATATAATGCCAAACTCCAAATTCCTTCGTATCAAGCTCCAATACAGTTTCCCAGAGCAGGGCTATCTCATGCGTTTTGCGTCGGCCATCCTGACCGCCATTGCACTGACCGCCACGGCTCAGTCTCAGACGTTTACGATCAACTACTCGTCTGCGAGTCTATCGGGTACGCCCGCCTCGTTGCCGGTAACGGCGAGTACGGCCCCCGCCCCCCTCACGGCCAGTAGCGTCACGCGGTCATCCGATCTGGTGGCCCAGTCTGTGGGGACGACCCCCACGTTTAACTCAAGTAACTTCCCGACAGTCAGCACCGTTTCGAGTGGCGTGCGTTATCTGACGGTGACCCTCAATCCCAACGGAGGGGTACTTGACCTGAACTCCGTCACCTTCCTCGTGAACCGCGATACAAGAGGGCCAAAGGACGTGTTCCTCCGGTCGAGCCTCGACCTGTTCGCAGCGAATCTCGCTAGTTTGACTAACTTGTCCCCGAACTCCACCGGCACAGCACTGACGGTCACTGGTTTGAGCGGGGCGTTCGATACGATCACGACCCCGATCGAGTTCCGTGTCTACGGCGTGAATACGACGGACTCGACCGGCCTCTTGGGTGTGTTAGATACCGGGGGTCAAAGCGCGGTTACGATTACGGGCGGTTTTACCCCCGTCCCCGAGCCGGCCGCCGTCGGCTTATTGGCCGCTGCTGGGCTGGGTTTGGTCGGGTTGTACCGCAAACGGGTTGGTCTGAGCCTTCTCCAGCGAGAAAAAAGCCGTGAAACGTAGGCATCGGCACGGATCAAAGACTCAGAATCGCCCGTTCAGAGTATAGATACTTAACAGCCCGATCACGACAGCAAGGATGGCCGCAGCCACCATCTCGCCTGCGAACTCAATTGCCAAATCTTGTGGGGAGCAATCCTTGAGGTCGGCTTGCCTTCCTCTTGCTCCAAAAAACACAGTTAAGCATCCGACTGGGAACATCAGCGCAAAAAATGCCCACCCAACCCAGAGACAGCGGTCTGGCACTAGCCACGGCGATGCCGCTGCACCGCTTGCCATCATGCCACCCATCACAATCGTGAGCAGCCGACGGCCCGTGCTGGCACGGTCGGTCGGGTGCTTCAGAACTTGTTCCTTAACTGAGTCCGTCATTGGGCACTGTGACAACTCAAATGATCTGCTTGATCGGTTCCGCACCTTCGACGCCGACGAGCTTCTGGTGCAGGCCGCCGTAGAAGTAGCTCAGGTTGTTGGGGTCGAGGCCCATTTGGTTCAGGACGGTGGCGTGCAGGTTCTTCACGTGGAAGCGGTCGGTGACGGCGGCGGCGCCGAGTTCGTCGGTCTCGCCGACGCTGGTGCCGCCCTTAATCCCGCCGCCCGCCATCCACATCGTGAAGCCGTAGGCGATGTGGTCGCGGCCGCTGCCCTTGGCGTATTCCGCCGTGGGTTGCCGCCCGAACTCGCCGCCCCAAACCACGATCGTCGAATCGAGCAGCCCGGACCGTTTCAAATCCTTCAGCAAACCCGCGATCGGCAAATCCGTGTTGCCCGCGTGCTTGCCGTGGTTGGCGACCATGTCGCTGTGGGCGTCCCAGTTGTCGTCGTTGTGGGCACCGCCCGAGTAAATTTGAATGAACCGCACGCCGCGTTCGACGAGTCGTCGGGCCAGCAAGCACTTCCGCCCGAAGTCTTCGGTGCGCGATTTCGTCGGCCCTTCGATGCCGTAGAGTTCGAGCGTTTCCTTAGTTTCCTTCGTGAAATCGACCGCTTCCGGGGCGTACTGCTGCATCTTGTACGCGAGTTCGTAGCTAGCGATCCGAGCCATCAGTTCGCTGTTGTCGGCACGACTTGCCAAGTGCTCTTCGTTCTTTTCCTTCAGGTGATCGAGGATGCCGCGCTGTTGCTCGCGGGTCATGCCGGGCGGCAAGGCTAGGTCGTGGATCGGGGTCTTGTCCGCCCGCACGACACAGCCTTGGTACGACGCAGGCATATAGCCGCTCGACCAGTTTTTGGGGCCGGATATCGGCCCGCCGGTCTTGTCCAGCATCACGACGAAGCCCGGCAGGTTCTCGTTTTCGCTCCCGAGGCCGTAGGTCACCCACGACCCCATACACGGCGCGCCGCGGAGAACTTTCCCGGAGTTCATCATGAGCATCGCGGAGCCGTGGATCGGCGATTCCGCGTACATGCTGTGGATGAACGCCATGTCGTCCACTTGCTGCCCGAGGTTGGGGAACAGGTCCGAAACCTGCTTACCGCACTGGCCGTATTGCTTGAACTGCCACTTCGGCCCGACCACGCGGCCCTCACTCTTGTGACCGCCACGCCCGAAGGTTTTGACCGTGATCGTCTTGTCGTTGAGCGGGTACAACTTCGGCTTGTAGTCGAACGTGTCCATGTGGCTGGGGCCGCCGTACATGAACAGGAAGATCACCGATTTTGCCTTGGCCGGCATCATCGGCTTCTTCGCCGTCATCGGGTTGACGAACTTCGTCTTGCCAGATTCCGCAGCCGCAGCTTGGCCGAAGAAGCCGTCGCCGGACAGCATCCCCGTCAGCGCCAACCCGGTGAACCCGCCCCCGGATTGCCACAGGAATTCCCGCCGCGTTCGCCCGCAAAATTGTTGGTCGGCAGTCATCGAACTCTCTCCGTAGCAGTGTCAGTTCCAAATTTCGAGCGATAACCCCGGCACCAACTCGTAGTCCCGGCGGTTCCGCGTAATCAGTTTCGCCCCGTGTACAAGTTTGATGGCCGCGTTAGCGGTCACGGAATGTAGCCACGGGTGGAGCGCTTCGCGGAACCCGTGGAATCTCCCTCACGACTCGACTGCCCTGAAGGGGCAGCGGAATTCCTTCGCCCCTTCAGGGCGACTTCGGAGGGAGTCGCGGTCCACGGGTTGCGCTTCGCTCCACCCGTGGCGACAGACCGGTGCCCCTTCAGGGCCCTGAAACCAAAAAAAGCCGTTATTTGTTGTAGCACTCAACGACATCGGGGAAC
>JANLRE010000247.1:0-7075 GCA_031368205.1 Fimbriiglobus sp.
CACCCCAGGATCGCGCACCCTCCCGTTTCAACGCATCCTGAAGGGATGCCAGCGATTAGCCTGGGGTGTCGCTGCGCTCAACCCCAGGATTACGTACCACATTTCCATGACCCCGGTAGGGGTCGCAGCATGAATTACCAAAGGGTGGACCCAGGGCGGCGGCGCCAATCCTCCTCGCCCTGGGCTGGGTGCTCCCAGGCTTTCCGCCTGAAGTCGTAAGAATGCCCTAAATCGGGAACAAATTTTCTACCAACTCTCGTGACGCTCACCCAGATGCGTCATGTCGAGCATCTCATTCAAGTTGCGCAGATTCTAGCGTCGATAACGTTTCTGCGGGCTGCGCGGGGTTTGCAGGCTTTGCCGGATTTGCGTAACGACAGTGGGGAGAGCCATGCTCGGGCACAATCGACTGACACGGATTCGGACAACGCGACGCTGGTGGATGGTCTGCTTAACGCTCGGCGTTTTGCTGACGGCGGGGTGTTCCCGGCAACACTTCCGGGACCGGGCGGATAAGGATGTCGAAGGGCTGATTAGCCAGAAGAACATCAACCCCGCGTGGAAGGTGGAGAACTGGCACGCCTACCCCGATTCGCGTGCCCGGTTCGCCGACCCGTCCTGCCCGGACTTCCCGCCGTACCCGCCTGATGATTATTACACGTGGCTCACGTCGCCGAACCCGCAACGGCCTGGACGCGGTGGGGCCGGTCGCCACGAAGGCACGGGGTACATTCAACAAATCGCCGCGTGGGATACGCAAAATCGCTCGGAAGATGCCGTCACGGACCAACAGACTCCGCAAATCCCGATGCCGACTGACGACAAAGCCAAGAAAGACGATGCGAGCACAGCCCCGATCGGGGCGCTAGCCGGGTCCGCACTGGCTGCGTACAAGAATGTTTTCAACGCGGATCAACCCGCATTCCGGATTCGTCTGGATCAAGCCGTTGAACTGGCGATATTCAACAGTCGGGAGTTTCAAGACCGCCGCGAAGACTTGTACCTCGCGGCGCTGCCGGTGTCGTTGGAACGGTACGGTTTCGCGGCGCAGGCGTTTGCCGCCGAGCAGATTATTCGGGAATCAACCGGACGCGATTTTCCCGGTGGTGCCAGTGAACAGTGGCGATTAAACACCAGTTCGGGAAATGGCACTGGCTTCAGCCGGGCGTTCGCAACGGGTGGCACGCTCTTGGTTCGGTTGGCGAACCAGATCGTCGTCGATCTTTCGGGCGGTAAGCCCCAGACGAGCATTTCCAACCTCGGGTTGACGTTCATTCAACCGCTGTTGCGTGGGGGTGGTCTGGCCGTGACGCTGGAATCGCTCACGAACGTGGAACGCACACTCCTGTACGCGATCCGGTCGTATGCCCGGTTCCGCAAAATCTTCTACTCCGCACTGGCGGGGACGGCGAACTACACCAACAACCCCTACGGCCTTCAGGGCTTGTCCGTGAACCTCGGTCGGGGCGTCGGGACGAACTTCACGGCCCAACAGACCGGATTTCTGCCCACGGTTTTACGGGGTGCCACCCTAGCCAACGAGCGGAAAAACGTCACGGCCCTGGAACAGTTTTTGCTCCTGTTCGAGAACCTAAAGGAAGGCGGCGGCGTCAACGAGTTGCAGGTCGTGCGCGTCGAACAAAACTTGCTGCGCAGTCGCAACACGGTTCTCACGAGTACCCGGCTCTACCTGGATAACATCGACTTCTTCAAGTTGCAACTCGGCGTGCCGGCCACGATGCCGATCGAACTGGACGACGCCCCGTTGCGACCGATGCGCCAACAAGTGGGGAAGTTTGAAGAGGTGTATCAACAGCTTCGAGACATCGAAGTTGCTGCCGGACAGTTCGTGGCAGGGGAACGACCCGCCATGTTGCGCGAGCGGTGGAGCAAGCTGTTGACGGACTCCCCGCTTTCCCGTGGGACGCCGTTCGCCAAGGACTACCCGAAGTTAGCGGGCGAGTTGCGCCGCCAACTCGATGAACCCTTGGCGAAGCAACTGCTAGCCCTGTCGGAAACACGCCGCAAGATGCTTGATGCTCGGGCGGATCGCCAACTGAAGAATAAACCGGAGACACTCGAATCGTTTGCGGAACTCGACGCCGTCGAATCGGCGGTTGATCGGATTCGATTTGAACAGGCCCTACGCCGGTACGAGTTGCAACCGTGGCTTCGGGTTGCCGCCGATCGCCAAGCGGCTGAACAGGCGAGCTGGTTCCGGAGTGTGTTTGAAGCGGGGATGTTGGTAGCGATTCAACCCCGCAGCCAACGCCTGGATAAAATCCGGGACAATTGGCCGTTGCTCCCGCCGGTCGTGATTGACGGCGTGGATTTGGTTCAGGTTTCGCTGGATGAAGCGCAAGGTAAGGTTGCACAGACTGCACTGGTGAACCGGCTTGACCTGATGAATGCACGTGCGCAAGTCGTGGACGCCTGGAGACAGATCGCAGTCCGAGCGAATGCCTTGCAAGGAACCTTCGATGTTCGCTATGATCTTTTATCCACAACACCGCGTGACGAAGCCGCCGGCTTGGCGTTCGCCGGGACTCGGACCCAACATACTGTGACACTGCGCGTCGAGCCACCGTTCGTGCGACGGGCGGAACGCAACCAATACCGGGCGGCGTTGATCGGGTACCAACGCCAACGGCGGAACCTGCAAGCCTTTGAAGATAACATCATCACGGACTCGCGGCAGGACCTTCGGGCGATCCGACAATTGGCCCAGACCTACGCTTTGCAGCAACGGGCCATAGAACTAGCGTATGCTCAAGTAGACAACGCCCGTGGATCGTTCGTTGCCCCGCCGGACCCACAAGTTCGTGAAACTGCTGGTAATATCGCCGCCCTGACGCAACAATTACTCGACGCCCAGAGTTCGTTGTTGCAAGCGCAGAATGATTTGTACACAACCTGGATCAACTACATCACGAGTCGGATGGAACTGTACCTCGATCTTGAGTTGCTTCCGCTAGATGCCCGAGGAATATGGACCGATGACTCCTCCCCACAACCCAACGATGACCGCCGCCGAGACAGTGGACCTCTTCCCGGACCCACTGGGGGTGAGCGCGCGCCCGAGCCAAAACTCGTCCCTCCCGATCACGCTGGCGGCGGTCCAAGCCGCTAGCTCCCAGCCGTCGATCAACCTCGCAGTGCCAGCGAAAGTCGCCCCGTCCCGTCGGTCGCGGCGGCGCTGGCTTCTGCCGGTGTTGGCATTGGGTGGTATCGGGGCGACCGCAGCGGCAGTTGCTCTGTTTCTGCCGGACGTCCGCACCGCAGTCACGGCGCCGTTCAGTGTGTTTTTCAGCACGAAACGCCCCGACCTCATCACGCACAAAGTTCGGCCTGAATATCTGCAAGTGTCCGTCGTCGAACGGGGCACGCTCGAATCGGCGGACAACAAAGACGTGGTTTGCCGCGTGAAGGCCGGGTCGAAGGGCACGTTCGCTAGCACCATCCGCTGGGTCATCGACGACGGCTCGTTCGTCACGAAGAATCAACTCTTGATGGACTTGGATGACTCCGCGCTGCAAGATCAATTCCGTGCCCAAAGCATCGTCGTCGAGAAGGCGAAGGCCGAATGGGTGAGCGGTGAGGAAGATCTCGTCATCACGCTGAAGCAAAATCAATCCGACAACGCCACGGCGGTGGCCACGCTGAAACTGGCCGAACTGGACTTCGACAAGTTTGTCGGCTACCGGATTGATGCCACGTTAGAACCCCTGGGTGCCGCAGTGGGTGCTGTGGGGATGCTGGTCGAACGCGGTGAGTTTCGCCAGAAGTACGACGACGTTTCGAGTCGGCTCAAACTCGCGGATTCGGACTTGGAAGCGTTCCGGGACCGCTCCGCGTGGGCCGAACGGGCCGTCCGACTGCGGTACATCACCCCGAGTCAGGCCAAAGTCGAGCAGTCGAAGCTCGCTAGCGCCTTGGACAACGTGGCGAAGTTAGCGATGGAAAAGAACATCCTCGAAAACTTCCTCCGGCAGCGCGAATCCACCGACCTGCTGAGCAAGCTCGACGTGGCAAAACTGGGCACGGACCGGGTCCAACGCCAAGCGAACGCGAAAGAGATTCAGGCGGAATCGTCCCGCAAGACCAAGTATTCCGTGTACCACCAAGAGTTGGAAAAGCTGAAGGACATCGAAGACCAAATCCATGAGTGCAAAGTCCACTCGCCGCAAGACGGCATGGTGGTGTACTACAAGGAATCCGGAAACCGCTTCGGCAGCACCAGTGAAGGGATGATTCAACAGGGCGCCCAGGTCAAGGAAGGCCAAAAGCTCATGCGGATTCCCGACCTCCGCAAGATGCAAGTGAACACCAAGGTTCACGAAGCAATGGTCTCCCGGATTCGCGGCGACGACCGACAATCGACGGGGTTTCTCGAAGCGCTACGGGTTAGCCTCCTCACGTCACCGAACGCTTGGAACCGTCTCATGACGAATTCCGAAGTGACCTTGACGACCCTCCGGGAGCAGAACCGCGACAAAGAATATTTTCTCGCCAACCCCGGCCAGAAGGCCAAAATCCGCGTCGATGCGTTCCCCGATCGCCAACTGGAAGGCCACGTCCGAACCGTGGCGGCAGTCGCATCGCAGGCCGACTTCTTTTCCAGTGACGTGAAAGTGTACCAAACGCTCGTGACGATCGACGAATCGGTTGAAGGACTCAAACCAGACATGAGCGCCGAAGTGACGATTCAGGTCGATCCGCCGAAGGAACCCGTTTTGTGTGTCCCGATTCAGTCCATCGTCGGCGGCGCCGAAATCGGGCCGAAGCGGAAAATCTACGTCCTCACCCCGGCCGGCGCGGAAGTACGCGATGTCGTGTTGGGCCTCTTCAACGACAAGATGGTCGAAGTTCGAGAGGGCATCAACGAGGACGACCTAGTTGTGCTGAACCCCAAGGTGTTGTTGGGTGACAAAGCGAAAACCCGCGACGAAGCTGAAGGGGCCAAGCCGCGAACGGGCGCCGGTGGCGGCGGCGAAAAAGGCAAGGGCGGCAAAGCCGGTGGCGGCAAAGCGGGCGGCCCGCCCGGTGGCGTTGGCGGCGGCGGCGGCAAGATGAACGGTGCTGCCCCCGCGAAATAAGATTGACCAGCCCACCCGTTCAACGATTCCTAACGGTGACTGCCCATGTCTGCAATCGTAGAAGTTCATGACCTGATTAAGAACTACTACATGGGCGACGTGACCGTGAACGTCCTCCGGGGGTTGAACTTGTCGTTCGACGAAGGGGATTTCGTCGCCCTCATGGGGCCGTCGGGGTCGGGGAAATCGACCCTGATGAACATCCTCGGGTGCCTCGACCGGCCGACCGCCGGGAAGTACATCTTGCGCGAGCAAGACGTGTCCACGATGACCGACGACCAACTGTCGGAAGTTCGCTGCACATACCTCGGGTTCATCTTCCAAGCCTACAATTTGCTGCCGCAATACACCGTGACGGAGAACATCGAACTGCCGCTGGTCTACCAAGGGATCAAACTGGACGAGGAGACCAATGCCCGCTGCGTCGCCCTCGCGGAGATGGTCGGCCTGGGCGATCGTCTCGACCACCGCCCGTTACAACTGTCCGGGGGCCAACAGCAACGGGTGGCGATTGCCCGCTCCCTGGTGAACAATCCGCAACTGATTCTCGCCGACGAACCGACCGGGAACCTCGACAGCCGGACCAGCGATGAAATCATGGTCATGTTGTCCGAGTTGAACAAAACCGGCAAAACCATCATCATGGTGACGCACGAAAACGACATCGCCGCCTGGGCACGCCGCGTGGTGCGGCTGCGTGACGGCCGCGTCGAATCCGACGAGCGGAACGACCGCAAACTGAACGTCGAACTAGCCCACGCTCATTAGTCCCCTCTCAGCCCGATCGAGTGATTCATGCCGACCGAATCGCCACTCCAAGCACTCTTTTCAAACCCCATCGTTTGGGGCGTGCTGCTCGTCGTCATGACCAGTCTTGGACTCGTCACGTGGCTGCTCGGGCGGCTGGTTGTCGGGAGTTTGAACAGCACGAAGTTTGGCCGCACGGTGTTGCTCGCGGTTCGCAGCTTGTGGCTGCACAAGTTGCGGGCGTCGTTGTCGGTCCTCGGCATCGTGATTGGAACCAGTGCCGTGATCGCTCTGATGGCGTTCGGCAAAGGCTCCATGCAAGACGCGCTCAACGACATCAAGCGCCAAGGCGCCACGAACATCATCGTGCGCAGCGTGAAGCCGACCGACGACTCGGCGACCAGTGGGCGGTCAATGGTTGCCGCCTACGGCATCAAGTTCTCGGACATCGAGCGGATCGCCACGTTCAACGATTCCCTCGTGCGGATCGTGCCGATGCGGGTGTTCCCGTCGGAAGTCCGCTACCTCGACCGCTTGGACTCCAAGGGGCGACTCGTGGCCACGGTGCCGGACTACCAGATCGTCAACCAGATTGTCCTGGCGAGCGGTCGGTTCTTGACCGACGAGGACGAGCACAACTTGACGAACAACTGCGTCCTCGGTGCGGCGGTGGCGGACAAGTTGTTCCCGTTTGAAGACCCGCTCGGCAAAACCGTTCTGATTCGCCAACACCGTTTCCTGATCGTGGGCGTTTCCAGTGATCGGATGCCGACCGGCGGTACGGGCGGCAGTCAGGCCGCCGAAGATTACAACCACGACGTGTACATTCCGTTCAGCACGTGCCGGGCGCGGATCGGGGAAACGGTGTTCATTCGCACGTCGGGATCCCGCAGCGGCGAGAAGGTCCAAGTTAGCCAGGTGACGATCACCGTGGATGCGGATTTCGACTCCAGCGAAGGCCGCATGAAGGTGAAGGCCCTCGGCGATTCGATTAAGGACATGCTCAAAGAAGACCACCAACGAGAAGACTGGGCCGTCACGGTGCCGCTCGATCGCCTCGAAGACGCCGAGCGGGCGCAGGACCGGTTCACGAGTTTGTTGGTGCTGATCGCGTCGATTTCGCTCGTGGTCGGCGGGATCGGGATCATGAACATCATGCTGGCCACCGTGACCGAACGAACCCGTGAGATCGGGATCCGTCGGGCACTCGGGGCGAAGCGGAAGGACATCAT
>JANLRE010000816.1:0-5812 GCA_031368205.1 Fimbriiglobus sp.
TCCGCCAATCACGTTGGTTTAGCGTCAACTCCGCGTTACGGTGCCGGCGTCACTTCGACCTGTGTCGGTTTGGGCGGGCCCGATTTGCCGGCCTCGCCGATTTCTTTCGAGTATAGCACCAGTGCCGCGCCCAGGCCGACGAGGACGATGCCGATCAGCAAGTACATGTTCGGCATTTCAAAGTGGAAGTTTGCCCAGCCGGTTTCCTTGTTGGGGTGCCAGACCGTGCTGAGCAGGGTGTTAATCACGGGTGCCAATCCGAAGATCAGCGGCGCGATGTAGATTCGATACGAGGTGGCTGGCAAACCCGCTTCCGTGGCGGCTTTCACGGCAGAACTCGTGGCGAACACCACGCACATGGCCCCGACAGCCCCCGCGATCCCGGCCAAGCAACTGAACACGACTGCCGAAGACTTGATCGTCGGCTGGTCCTGCGACCCCGAGACGAACAGGATCATCGGGAACAACACCGCCAGGACAAAGTACGCCAACCCGACGCACAAGATCGCTGCCAACCGCGCATTGGGCTTACCGCCGAACTCCGCACCACCGAACGCGATGATTGGCACATACGTGCCCCACGCTAGCCCCGCCAGAATCACGTAGCCCCACCACGGAATATTCATGCTCAGTTCCTTTTCAAAGCTCGGGTCACACAAAACGTTGCGATCTTCCAGGCTCCACGCGATCTGTATCACTGAACCTGCAAGCTGGCGACCCACGCGGTTTCGTGGGCGATTTCTTCTTCGCTGAGGCCGCCTTGGCGGTGGATTTCGGACCGGGCCATGCGACCGCTGGTCATGTCCAGCGCCATCACTTCGATTAACCCGTTCGACGCCACGCCGCAGCGTACTTGGACCGGGGAACCTTTCGGCAAGTCCGGGGTCAGGTCGTCGATCCAACACTCCCCGACCGGGATGCACGCGGCGGCTTGATGGCCTTCGCCCTGCAAGATGCGGACCCGAACGCGCGGTTGGTTCACCTTCGCCGTGTGGTAAACCCGGCTGACGGCGGCTGGCAGTTGGGTGTTTTTCACGATGAGTTTGTTATTGATGCGTTCCTCACCGTGGCGGATTTCCACGCCCAGGCTGTGGGCGTTCACGCTGATTTCGACGACATCGGCGAGCATCTCGATGGGCACCAAACCCGCTTCCTTCGCTTTTCGTGCGGACAAAATCCCGGCGTGTACTGCCGCACCACGGGCGACCACTTCGCTCACCGCCAGGGAGCGATCGGGTTCCTTGCCGGTGAGGTTCCGCAGCATCACGCTGCAAGCCGGCATGTGCGTCGAACCACCGACCAGGAGGATTTTGTCCACCGCGTTCCAACTGAGTTTCGCCTCGTTCAACACTTCTTGCGTCGTCAACCGGGTCCGCAGCAACAAGTCCGCCGTCAGGCTTTCAAACTCGGTCCGCGTTAGCGGCACTTGCATTTTGTGGCCACCGTGGGCACACGTCACACTGGCTTGGTCGATCTTCGACAGGGTTCGTTTGGCCCGCTCCGCAGAGGCTTGCAACATTGCTAAGGATTGCGGGTCGTTCCGTGGGTCGTTGGCGTGGTGTTGCAGAAACACGTCCGCCACGTGGTTCACGATCCGGTCGTCCCAATCCTTCCCACCCAACCGCACGTCGCCTTCGATCGCCAACATTTGAAAGCGCTTTTTGCCAAGCTTCACGAGCGTCACGTCGAAGGTGCCGCCGCCGAGGTCGTACACCAGCACCGTGCGTGGTCCGTCCTGGGGCAGTTCGGAACCGGGCGTCACTTGGAACGTGTACGCGAGCGCGGCTGCCGACGGTTCGTCGATGATGTCCAGCACGTCCAACCCGGCGATACGACCCGCGTCTTGCGTGGCTTTGCGTCGGGTGTCGTCGAAGTACGCGGGGACCGTAATGACGGCTTGTTTGATCGGCCCGAGGACGTGTTCGGCGTCCAGTACGAGTTTTCGCAAGATGATCGCGGACAGCGTTTCCGGGCGGAACGTTTTCCCCGCCACCGTGCGACCATAATCGGGCAACCCCATCCGCCGCTTAATCATCGTCGCCACACGTTCGGGCTGTTCGAGTGCTAAGTCGAGAGCCGGTTGCCCGACAACGGCATGACCATCATCCGTAAGGTAAACCGCACTCGGCGTCAGGATGTCGCCGTCCCGGTTCGGGACCGTGATGGGTCGCCCCCGGTCATCCAGGTGCGAAACCGCGCAGTACGTCGTACCCAAATCAATACCGACGATGGACATGGCGACTCAACAACAACAGGTGCAGCGGGTTGTTCGGGAATTGTAGACTGATGGGGTAGAAACAGAAGGAGTGCAAGCCAAAAGCCCACGAATTATCATTCGTGGGCTTTGCGTGTTCAACCATTGTGAATCTTTACTTGCCCTTCTTCTGAATGACCATCTTCGTCTTGGTGGGTGCGGCGGCCGGGGCTTTGCCGTGCGTGGAGCCGTGCTTGTTCGTGGGGCGAACCATAATGTACGAGCCGTTGAAGCCCGGAACGGCACCACGAACCAAAAGCAAGTTGTTTTCGATGTCGATTCGCACGACCGCAAGGTTGCGAATCGTCACGCGGGTGTTGCCGTACTGCCCGGCGCGCTTCAGACCCTTTTTTGGGCGACCGCTACCCCGGTTACTGGCCAGTGAGGAGGTCGAACCGGCTTGGCGGTGGACTTTCTTCGCACCGTGTGCCGCGGGCAAACCGTGGAAGTTGTGCCGCTTCATGACCCCTTGGTAACCGCGACCTTTGGAGGTGCCGATTACGTCAACAGCCTTCACGTCGCCGAACACGTCAGCGACCGCGAGCTTTTGGCCCACGGTGACGGTGGCGGTGTCCACGCGGAATTCCCGGACGTAGCGTTGCGGTTCGCAGTCGGCTTTCGGCAGCAACTGAACGCCACCCTTCAGGCGAGCGTCTTTTCGCTTCGACGAAAGCTTCGAGGCGACGTGCCCTTGCTCCGCCCGAATGGCGTTTTTCCGGGGTTTGTCGCGGTACCCGAGTTGGATGGCGGAGTAGCCGTCCCGCTCGGTGGTGCGAATTTGCAGCACGGGGCACGGCCCGAGTTGCAACACGGTGACGGGTTCAATGGACCCGTCTTTTTCGTTATAAACCTGGGTCATTCCGACTTTGGTACCGAGCAAACCGAGCGGCATAGCAGAACCCCGAAAGCCGTATCACAGCAGAAACTCACGCCACTCGCTTTAACCAAGAGTGGGCGTGCGCGATGTAGAATTTTTTACTATATCACCCATTCAAAAGTCGTCTAGTGGGCGCGCCGCGCGAAATGGGAATCAGCGCGTTCAGTCGAGCCGTAAAAATCTTCTTCACTTCTACTCCAAGTTCGACGGGTCGTACTCGTACTTCACGCCTATAAATTTCTTCAAGTCTCAGTCGGTTTGCTCACAGGTCGATTGCGACGTTGGTACTTATCGTTTTCACTTTCAACATTCAGAGAGGATGTTGTGATGCAAATGCGTCGTTGTCGTGCTGCTGGTTTCACGTTAATCGAGTTGTTGGTGGTCATCGCCATCATTGCGATTCTGATCGGCTTACTGTTGCCTGCCGTGCAAAAAGTCCGCGAAGCGGCGGCTCGAACGCAGTGTACGAACAATCTGAAGCAACTCGGCTTGGCCGCCCACAGTTTTGAAAGTGCCTACCAATACTTCCCAGCCGGTTGGCAGAACCCGCCCCCAGGCACACTGCTACCTGGGTTGGGTGTCGTCCAAGACGTCCCGTTTCCAGAAGCTCAACGGTTCACGAATTTGTTCGTCGAGTTGCTGCCTTTCATCGAGCAGGACAACTTGCAAAAGACGTGGAATTACACGAACAACGCTCTGAACTTGCAAAATGCTGCGAACCCGAACGGCCCGGCCGGGCAAGTGGTCAAGATTTTCCTGTGCCCGAGTAGCATTGTGGCCCAAAGCCCGACGGCTGTGGTGTCGAATAATACTTATGGGTTGAACAGTTACGGTGGCGTGGCCGGTCGCCTGTCGTTTTCCGCGCGTGACATTCCTGCACCCAACCAACCTGCGGCGCCAAACCCGATTGATTACAACCTGACTATCGCGATGACCAAAGACGGCATGTTTTATGTCAACAGCCGCGTGCGGATGTCGGGCATCAGCGACGGCACCAGTAACACCATGATGTTCGGCGAGCGGCAACATAAGGACGTGAATTTCGACCGGATGTACACCAACTTTAAGATCCTGGGTTGGAGCGGGTGGGCGTGGTCGGACCAAGCGAACGCCGTCGGCGACTACCTCGTCGGTGCCTGTCGGCCCATCAACTGGATGATTCCGGATACGGCAACCGGCGCGAACAGCTCATCCAACACCTGGGTACGGCAAAAACTTTCGAGCATGAGCAGTGCCCACACCGGCGGCGCAAACGTCGGGTTCGCGGACGGCTCGGTGAAGTTCCTCCGCGACTCGACACCTCAACCCACACTCTGGGCGCTGTCCACACGGGCCGGTGGTGAAGTTGCGACCCTGGACTGACAAAACTTTCTAAGATTTGGCGTGATAAATGAGTTGAACCACACGATGATCGTGTGGTTCAACTCATTTTGAGGATGCAAAAACATGTCCGGTGTTCTTTCACGACTTGGCGTCTTCCTACTCGCGTTCCTGTCGTTCGCGTGCTTGCTGGGCCAGTTTTACGGCCTGTGGTCGATGCACATCTTCGGTTGTTACGTCCTGCCTCCGTCTACGGCGTTGCTCGTAACGATTGCTTACCGTTCGCGGCACCAAGTGAGGGGCATTCGCAGTCCGTACACATGGATTGTTGAAGGGGCCGTCGGCGGCATCGTGGCGGCGATTGCTTACGACCTTTATCGGCTCGTTTTCGTGCTGCAGGGTGCGCCACTATTCAAGGTCTTCCCACGCTTCGGTGAATTGCTCCTGGCCGCCGATGAACCACGGTGGTTGGTTCACTTGGTGGGCTGGGCGTACCATTTCTCGAACGGCGCGGCGTTGGGAATCATGTTCCTGGCGATGGTGCCGATTGCTTCCCGGCGATTGCTATTCGGCGGCGCGATCCTGTGGGCGATGGTCGTGGAAGCCACACTGTTATTGACACCCTACACCAATTTCTTCGGCTTACCGCTGGACGAGCGGTTCCTGATTTTAACGATCACCGCGCATCTCGTGTTCGGAATTGTTCTCGGTTCGTGGTGCCAATGGCGTATCCGACCGGGAACAATTCACGCTTCGTGACGATTTAGGGGTAACACTTCGCGCCGTACTTGCGGGATGATGTCGGTTGGCGGTCGGTTGTCTAGTTTCGGTTGTCTAGTTCACGAGGTACTCCGATGGCATACGATTACAAATCCCACTATCCCGCGATCGGGCAGTTCGACAAAAACGCTTGCTGGGCAGCCAGCATCAGTTGGTGGTTGCAAGTGATGGCCCACGGCTTTTACAAGCGGAAGTGGATGACCCAGACCGACCTTATTACCAAGTTCGATTCCTTGTGCGAAGAAGACGGTTCGATGTCGGTGGCGAACATCCGAAAAGTCTGTGAAAACGCGGAGGTCCGGATCACCCTGAAGTACATCGCCCCGGCGATCTTGGTGTCCGACTACAAGCACATCAGCGAACCCGTGGTCGTGATCTTCAATTACCCGAAGGTCGGCGGCACGCACATGAACGTCATCTTCAACCGCGACGGCGATAACATCCAGTGCATGGAACCCTACTACCCCTATCCGGGGGTAGACGGCAAGCGGACGGGACAAATCCTGACGCGGCCGATCACCTTCTTCGGCAGCACGGGGCAGATCGGCATCGGTTACTTGGCACCCGGCGAGAAAGCCGCC